>JAFGEK010000055.1 GCA_016931625.1 Deltaproteobacteria bacterium
ATAGTAGTAATAACATCATTACCGTGAAAGCCAAGAATCCAAAAATGTTATGCAAATTCCGTCCCCTATAATATGTTCTTTAAATACGTAAGTTTAAATTTGCCTTACTAAAAGATAAACAGTCGGTCATCAAATAAAAATGAAGATTTACAGAACTTAAGAATTGGGAATTTTAAGTGAGTTTATTCGAAAAGAGTGTCTATTATTGAATGTCATCATCCCAGGCTAACAATATAAGATTTTCAACACGTTTAACTTCTCGCATTTTTGGTAGATGATAGGCATTAATATATTTTTCACGTTCTGAATCATCACCAAGTTGACAGATGGTCCAATCTTTGAATGGAGTATTACGCCAAAGAGACTCGTTAACTACAGATCGAGCAGTTATGCCCCAAATTCGTGAATTATTACTATGCTCATAGCGTAGCATATTGCTATGTAATACTGCTGGCCAAACTTCATAGTAATTTCCTATCAAATGGGTACAACCAACATTAATTATATTTGCCGAATTTTTTCCAAAGGTATTATCAAATTGAGTTCGAGCGGTAGACATTGAAGGTGGGCCAAATCTATAAGCTAAGCAAAACAATAAGCCTATGGTAAAAATAATGGTGAAAATTTTATTTTTGTTAGAATTAAACCAAAGCAAAAAGGTATCGGTAATTTGAATAGCAGAAGCAACTAAAATTAATATTACACTTGGTATAGCATAACGGGATGCATACATATTAGATTTCAGCCAACGCAATGAGCTGATAAAGAGATAAAAAACAAGTGCAGTAATAAATAACGATAAAGTTATATGTAGTACATGTCGATATTTTAGATTAGTAGTTGCCAAAGTAATAAGACTTAAAAGTATTAATAAAATAACAAAACCAACTATAATAGTATGCGGACCATATTCATTAATTAGATTACGACTTAATTGAACGATTGCATTCGGCCATAAAGTAAGCGAAACGGAGCTAAGCCGTGTATTGTTCCAGGGAGAGACACGTACTGCCAGATAACCAGCAAACAATGAGATAGTTAGCACTATTATTAATCTGATATCAGCAACAATGTTAAAATTATGAAAAAACTTAACTAAGCGTGATGAAGTTGGATTATCCTCATGAACAAATGGCGACCGATATCGAAATATAATTATTAGCAGAGCTATTATCGGTGCAGATGTATTTACCCAAGCTCCAAGCAAGCTTAAACAAAATGATAGTATTTGCCACTTCTTTTTTTGTATGTCCCATAATGCAATTGCAGCGAATATAAGAGCTAGTGATACAGGGTAGGGTTGTTGAGTGCTAAATGCAGAAAACTGAAAATGGTCATGAGTGGTAGCCAAAAAAACAGTAAGGCTTAATAAGCCTGCAGATAAATATGATTTTGCGCCAATAACTTTAGCGGCAAGAAAAAAGATTGTACAAGCACAAAATACATTGAGCCAGTTTTGTATTTGCAGATTTAACCAGGGGTCAGATATTGGTTTAGTTAGCAAAGGTATTAACATGCCAAAACGGTTTTGTTGCCAATAAAAAAAGGTCCAATAATATAGGCTAGATAAAATCGGGACTAAGCTATCGCCATCATGTGATGCAGTATAGCGAGCATTAGCAATTATCCAAAAGGCGCATATTCCACATAGGCAAAGTATAATTATGGCAGTGGTATGACGGCGAATATTCATAAATCTTGTAAAAACAATGTTTTACACTACTCGTCAAGAAAAATATTTATTTATACTTGTAAAAATTAAATTCTATTTGCTATAGTATTACTTGATGATTTGCAAACAACCCATTCTTGTATATCGTTGGTGGCGCTGCCTAAGTTAGGTGGCCCCGTTTGGTTGAATTGCAATAACCTAAAAAAGCCGAGGCCACTTGTCGTAGGTGGCTTTGGTTGTTTCCCCGTAAAATACCGATGCTGCTTATGACCTGTGGCCAAAAGCTAAACTGGAGCTTTTGCTATGAAGTGTCTCAAGTATGTGACCAATGGTGATGTTGTTATTCATCGCCATGAAATTGAGCTTGCATGTGGTAGCGCAATAAACCCTATAATTGATGCTCTTGATGAGCATCTGGGTGTAGTTTTGACTTCAGGATATGAATATCCTGGGCGCTATACCCGGTGGGATATTGGTTTTATTAATCCACCATTATGCATTACCGCTAAAGAGTATGACTTTGATATACGTGCGTTAAATCAAAGAGGTGTAGTCTTACTACGAGCGTTAATCCCAGTATTACAAACAATAGAATGTTGTAAAAATGTATCAACTGATTATAATTTTATAACTGGTAAAGTAGTACCTAACTATAATGAAATATTTGAGGAAGAACGAAGTAAACGACCATCAATATTTACCGTGTTGCGCGCTATTATAAAAGTATTTGCCAGCGATATAGATGCATATCTTGGTTTATATGGTGCTTTTGGTTATGATCTTGCCTTTCAATTTGAACCGATAAAATTACATTTGTCTCGTCCGCAAAATCAAAGAGACTTAGTATTATATTTACCTGATCAAATTGTTGTTGTTGATCATCAACGTGAAATAGCAAAACAATATAGTTATGATTTTATTTTTGCAGGTCATCGTACTCATGAATTTGATCGTTTCGGTATACGAAAGCCTTCTAGAGCAGCGGTTGAACTTAAAGATGATTGTGATCATGCACAGGGCGAATATGCTGAAATTGTACGCGAAGCATTAAAATCTTTTAAGTGTGGTGATTTATTTGAGGTCGTACCAAGTCAAACATTTTTTTCGGTTTATAAAGAGTCGCCGTCAATAATTTTTAATGATTTGCGTAAAGCTAATCCCAGTCCATTTGGAGCGTTGTTAAATCTTGGTGAAGGCGAATATATTATTAGTGCATCACCAGAGATGTATGTACGGGTTGATGGTGAAAGGGTTGAGACTTGCCCTATTGCGGGCACTATTGCGCGTGGTGCTGATGCTTTTGCTGATGCACAACAAATATTACAACTATTAAATTCAACTAAAGACGAGTCTGAATTAACTATGTGCACTGATGTTGATCGCAATGATAAGTCACGCGTGTGTAAACCAGGCACGGTACGAGTACTAGGTAGACGCCACATTGAAATGTATTCACGCTTGATCCATACGGTTGATCACATCGAAGGATTTTTAAAAGAAGGTTTTGATGCTTTAGACGCGTTTTTAGCTCATACCTGGGCAGTGACTGTTACGGGAGCGCCAAAAAGTTGGGCTATGCAATTTATCGAAGATCATGAAAAATCACCACGCGCCTGGTATGGTGGTGCGTTAGGTACTTTAAATTTTAATGGCAATTGCAATACCGGTCTTACTATACGTACAATGCGTATTATAAATGGCATTGCCGAAGTACGTGCAGGAGCAACTTTACTTTATGGATCTGATCCTGAGGCCGAAGAGCAAGAAACGCGCTTAAAAGCATCTGCTTTATTAGGTGTATTGCAAATCTCTAAAAGTGAGATTAAGGAAGTATCGCACAAAAAGAATGAAATTTTAAGCAACAATACTTACTCGAAAAAGATTAACATAAATAATTCGCTCACAAGTCGAATATTATTAATAGATCATCAAGATTCTTTTGTGCATACCCTTGGTAGCTACCTACGTGATTGTGAAGTAGAAGTAAAAACATTACGTAGCGGTTTTTCGGCTAAGTATTTAGATGAATATCAGCCACATTTAGCGGTGTTATCGCCTGGACCAGGATCGCCTAGTGATTTTTTAGTGTCGCGCACTATATCACTTTTGCGAGAACGTAAGATACCTATTTTTGGCGTGTGCTTAGGACTGCAAGGTATTGTTGAGTATTTTGGCGGTACGCTTTCTGTATTGCCTGAACCAAAGCATGGAAAGTCTACAAGCATTAAAGTGCTTGGTGGTGAGTTATTTTCTGGGTTACCAAGTGAATTTACCGCTGGCCGCTATCATTCTCTATTTGTTAAGCGTGATGAATTACCAGGAGAATTAATCATAACAGCTATAAGTGAAGATGAAGTAATAATGGCAATAGAACATGAAACAGAAAAAATTGCTGCAGTGCAATTTCATCCAGAATCAATAATGACGATGCAAGGAGATATCGGACGCTTGTTATTGCATAATTTAGTACAGTGTTGGTCTGCATAGTGATAATTTGCTTAATTATATTGGCTAGTTAAGAAGAATCAGTAAAATTATTAAGCCTATTAAAAAAAGTAAGCGATCAGTGTTTTTCTTCTTTTAATTGCGCAAATTAGCTGCGATTGTAGCGTAACTAATTTTTAGATTTAAAAAACATAAATAAACAACCAACAGTTGGTGGGAGCAATAGCTAGTGCTCACTTTATATCTAACATGTTTTTTAGTTGGCGGTGTGCTAATTGCTACATCCGTATTATTTGGTAGCCATAGCCATGACACCGATGTTGATCATGATTTGGATCATGATGTTGACCATGATTTAGATCACGACGTTGCTCATAGTTTAAATCTTGAAATCGATAACAAAGCTTTATTAGAGACAAATACAACTATTAGTAATGAAGTCGAATTAACCACTGAACAACAACTAAATACCAACATGCATGAAGTTGGTATATGGCTACCCTTTTTATCTTTACGTTTTTGGACCTTTTTTGCTGCAACTTTTGGTTTAGCCGGTGTCGCTTTAACTTGGCTAAAGCTAGCATCTAGTCCAGTTACTTTATTAACCTCAATAGTATTAGGAGTTATTAGCGGTACAGGTGTGGCATGGCTTTATCGCACCTTAAAACGAGCACAAGTGGATAGCTCGGTATCAACACGTGACATTCAAGGTGGTGTCGCACGTGTGCTATTGCCGATAGAGTCTACTTCTGAAGGAAAAATTCGTATTGCCAGCAAAGGCTATGTCAAAGATTTGCGCGCAATTACGCAAGATGAAAAAAATATAAATATTGGTGAACAAGTTTTAATTCTTGATATAAAAAATGATATTGCCAGAGTAACCGCTCTGAGGCAGAAAAAAGTTGAAGACAAAAATTATAATAAATTACCAGATCCAGAAACTAACATGGGAGTTAAGCAATGACAGATTTAAAAGCGGCCTTTCTTATTGCGATTGGCGTTTTAGTAACCATTTTCATTATCATATTAATGATAAAAAGTTTTATGTATATTTGTCGCCCTAATGAGGTGCTAATTTTATCTGGACGAAAATATCATCTACCTGATCAAGGTGTTGTCGGCTTTCGTATCGTAAATGGTGGCAGAGCCTTTAAACTACCCATTATTGAGCGTGTTGATCGTATGGATATGACGATTATGCCGATTTCAGTTCATACTAAAAATGCATATTCAAAAGGTGCAATACCATTAAATTTAACCGCGATTGCTCACGTAAAAGTTGATTCAAATCCTGCAGTTATGGGCAATGCGATTGAGCGATTTCTTGGCCGTGATCGCAGCGAAATTATGCGCGTAGCTCGTGAGACACTTGAAGGTAACTTGCGAAATGTTATCGCCACCCTTACCCCTGAAGAGGTTAACCAAGACCGTTTAAAATTTTCTAAACACTTAGCCGAAGAAGTGGATGAAGATTTAGAAAAACTAGGATTACAGCTAGATACATTAAAAATACAGACAGTAACTGATGACACTAACTATCTTGATAATATCGGCCGTGAACAAATAGCAAATATTAAAAAGATGGCAGAAATTGCAGAGTCTAATGCCAAGCGTGAAGCAGCTATGGTACAAGCTGAAAGTCAAGGTCGTGCTAAAGTTGCTGAAGCTAATGCCCAGGCATTGATTGCACAAAAACAAAATGAACTAAGGCGTTATATTGCTGAACAAGAAGCACGTGCAAATTCTGAAGAAGAACGAGCTACAGCAGCAGCCGAAGGCGCGCGTGCCAGTGCAGAGGCAAAATTACAACAAGTACGAACTAAAGTAGAAGAAGCACGCTTAAAAGCCGATGTTACTATTCCGGCAGAAGCCAAATGTCGTGTTGAGCAAATGTTAGCACAAGGTCGCGCTGCAGTTATTACTGAAACCGGTAAAGTAAATGCTGATGTTTTATCGATGGTAAGTGAAGCTTGGCGTAAAGCTGGTAGTGACGCAAAAGATATTTATCTTATCCAGCGTGTCGAAGAATTATTGGGGATGGTGGTTCAGGCGGTCAAAAATACTAATATAAAAGCAGTTAACTTACTTGATGATGGTAAAGGTTTGGCATTAGCAAGTTATATTTCAGCTTTTCCGGCTGCAGTAAATGCGGTATTAGCACAAGTGCAATTAGCAACCGGGGTTGATATACCTGCAATATTAAAGGGCACGAAATCTTTAGCTGGCACTAACAAACTTGCAACTTCTTCAAAAAAAACGATTTAATTTTATATAGGTGACCCATGGAATACCTTGCAGTCATTATTGTCATTTTAATTGCCACTTTCATTTTTGGCATATTAGTGCTGAAAAAAATGATTTATATCTGTCAGCCCAATGAAGTCTTAATTTTTTCGGGGCCGCGTCGTCGTGTTGAAGGAAGAGTAGTTGGCTATCGTATTATTAAAGGTGGCTTAGGTTTACGTATTCCCATGCTTGAGACGGTAGATCGCATGGATTTAACCAACCTGCCCATCGAAGTTACAGTTGAAGGTGCTTACTCAAAAGGTGGCATCCCGCTACATGTTGATGCGGTGGCAAATATAAAAATAGCTGGTGAAGGTATGGCGCTAGCAAATGCTATTGAACGTTTTTTAGGCAAAGGCCGTGAGGAAATTGCAGCAATTGCTCGCGAAACTCTTGAAGGCAATTTACGTGGTGTATTGGCGCAATTAACTCCTGAGCAAGTAAATGAAGATAAAATTTCATTTGCTAAAAGTTTACAAGAAGAAGCTATCGTTGATTTAAATCGTTTGGGTATAGATCTCGATAACTTGAAAATCCAAAATATCACTGACATGGTTGGTTACTTAGATTCAATTGGTCGTCGACAATCTGCCGAGCTGCAAAAACGCTCGCTTATCGCTGAAGCAGTAGCACGAGCAGATGCAGTTGAAAAAGATGCAGCCAATCAAAAGGAAACCGCACTAGCCAAAATTAATGCACAAATGCAAATGGTTGGTGCTGATACTGAAAAACGTATTCTTGATGCTACTACTAAAAAAGAAGCTATGGTTGCTGAACAGCGATCACAGGTTGAAGCATTGATTGCTAAAGCTGATGCACAACTAACCATGCAAGTTGCACGTATCGAACAAGTACGTCAACAACTTGAGGCTGATATGATTCAGCCCGCTATTGCTGAACGCAATCGTATGATAGAACAGGCTAAAGCTGAAGCCGCACCAATTTTAGAACAAGGTAAGGCATCGGTAACCGCATTAGAAGAAGCAGTAGCCTCTTGGCAAAAAGCTGGCGATAATGCCCGTGACGTATTTCTTATCAATAAAATAGAACCGATTATGCGCACCATGCTTGATACTATTCAATCGCTTGATATTAATCAGCTTACTTTATTACAAAGTCAGACCAACGGCGATTTGGCCATGAGTGCTGTTGGATTAAATGAAAAACTTAAAGCTGCATTAGGCATCGATCTTACTAGTATGCTTAGCAATATTGGTAGTAATAAGAAAGCCACTGAAATAAGGCCAAGCAACGTTTAAAAAGTATTTAAAAATATCACATTATTTTTTTTCGCTTATGATTTGTATAATGTAGTTTTAAAGTAACAAATTTTTAAATGAGGGTGCATCTTGCTCATAGAACGCGAAAAAATTAATAATGCAGCACAGAAAGTGCTTACTGATAGTGAGCAGATTGTTTTTAGCTGCGAAGGTGAAAGCGAAATTGGTGCCCTATTAGGTAAAGCTGGGCTGCTATTACTTACTAGCTATCATCGAATATTATTTATTACCGAACCAGTGACCACTGATGACCCCGAAGTGCAGCAATATAATTTAGATAATGTATTAGTAAAATTTGTTGAGGGTTTTCTTGGTATTGAGTTGCAATTATCATCGCAAACTGGTGAGGTTAATTTTAAGCGAATAGCACAAGCTGATATTGAGCAACTACATCATGTTTTATATGGTAAACCTATAGTTCATTCAGCAACTAATAGCGATGCATGGAATATTGAGAAAATCGATATTAGTAACAGCGCAATAGATATTGACCAACCACTATCTATACCTAGCGAAATTCATAATAAAGCGAAGCGAAAGCATGAAGCACCTAAAATTAGTAAAGATAATTTAACGAAATCTACATTTACTACTAAGTCTAAATCAAAAAAATCTGGGGGCCGGTTTATTCGCTTAATATTTACGGCAGTTTTTTTAATAGTTTTATCTTTTATCGGTCAGTGGTTTGGTACATTTATATTCGAGCTTGTACCACCTGAAGATTTGTTGCCTACAGAAACTTTGCATAACCTATTAATAAATATATTAAATATAAGCGAAAATGGTTGTCAAATATTTCAGGGCTTATGGGTACCATTTGCGGTGTATTTTTGTATTTCAGCCATCGTTATGCTTGCTTTAGCTAATGGTCGTCGTTTAATGTCTTATCGTTTGTATAAATTAAATTTTTTCATATTATGTAGTGGAATACTTTTATACAATATGGCTGAAAGTGCCAATGAGCATATTAACAAGCTGATTTTACGTCCATTACCTACAAATGAACTCACTGAAATAAACAAAACAGATGAGAATTCAGGTACGGATACCGCAAATGCTTTAACAACAAATGAGAAATCGCCTGCAATAGATCAAGTGCAAGGTCCTGAGCCTTCTCCAGAACCAGAACCAGAACCAGAACCAGAGCCAGAAGCAGTTTCCTCTGCAAGAGATAATAATAGTCTGTCAGGTTTAATTGGCGGTCAAGAACATCAACCAACAGATGAGGGAACTAAAAAAATTGATAATAACGAAAACTCTTTAAATAATAGTTTAAATCTTGCTATGCAACGTCGCGCATTAAGGAAAAGATTGATTGAAAATAGCGAAAAACCTACCACCTTATCAAGGCAACAAATATGGTCAGTAATAAAAACCAATATTCCCAAATTACAGGGATGTGTTAACCAAATAAAAGATAAACGAGCATTACGTTCAAGTTCAGCAGTGATTTTGATTTATCCTAATGGTGAAACACAACGAGTTTATTTAAAATCAGCAAATTCTTTATCTTCTACTGCTAAAAGTTGCATTATACGAAATATAAACATTTGGACATTTCCTAAATTTAAAGGAGCCCCAATCAAAGTTGATATCCCCTTATCGATAAATAATTAGGCAAATATGCAGCGCAAATAAAACTATTTATGTTATAATTGTTTGAAATCGTTTATTAAAAATAGATTCGCTTATTTAATTATTTTTTCTGTTAAAATTCTAAAAAAAATTGCCGTATTGAAGTTCCCATTTTTGTAAGGAAAAACGACTTATAAGGCATGGAGGGCAGAGCATGCCAACTACACATATTTATAAAAATTCATTTTCTAACCAAAATAGCCAACAAAAGCGTTTAGTTAGAGCAGCGACAATTATTTTTGCCACTTTTGCAATAATGATGATAAGCGGCCAAATAACTGTAGCCGCAGAAAAAGACTCGGGCTGGAGTGAGCTACCGCAATACAATCAAAATCAGCAATTTGGTGGCGCAGAGCGTTATTTAATTCATATTAGTACTGACAAACCAATTTACCGTATCGGCGAACAGGTCTATGTACGTGGTGTAATTTTAGAAGCGCGTACACATAAGCCTTTGCAATATAATGTACAGAGTGAAATTCAAATTAAAGGGCCCAAAGGTAATATTGTTGCCCAAGGCTATTCAGCTTTTACTCTGGGTGCAGCAGGTTTTACTTGGCCGGTACCAGATGAAATAGCAGGTGGTGAATATAAAGCAATTGTGAATATATCAACTTTGGGATTAGCTCCGGCAGAACGAAAATTTGATATTCGCACCTTTAGAGCGCCTCGGCTAAAGACACAAATAAAATTTAAACGTGATGGTTATGGCCCTGGTGACAAAGTATTTGCCACACTTCATGTTGAACGAGCTGAGGGTGGTATACCTAAAAATGCAAAAGTAAAGGTAAGTGCACGCGTAGATGATAAAGAAGTATACGTTGGGCATAGTAGTGTTGACGCCATAGGTAACGCCAGTACTCATTTCGCTCTACCTAAAAAAATAGAGCGTGGTGAAGGCACTTTAGCTATGAGCGTTGAAGATGGTGGAGTAGTTGAAACTGCTACTAAGACTATTCCTATTTTATTGCAGACCTTAGATATTTCTATGTATCCCGAAGGTGGTGATTTTATAGTCGGTATACCTTCGCGGCTTTATATTGAGGCAAAAACGCCAGCGCAAAAACCAGCAGATATTGAAGCTGTGGTAGTTGATGCAAATGATAAAGAAATTGCAGTGCTTAAGACTGAGCATGAAGGCCGTGGACGAGTTACTTTTACACCGATTGATAATCAAAAATATTTTTTAAAAATTTTGGCACCAACTGGGATTAAAAAGCTATTTGCGCTGCCGGCAACAAAAAAAGAAGGCGGCACCATAACCGCCACCGATGATGTCATTAATCGCGGCAAACCTGTGCATCTAAAAATTGCTGCAACACAAAGGGGCAATTACACAATCACTATTAATAAGCGCGAGATTGAATTTGCTTCAACTATTGTGGATCTTAAAAACAAAAAACTCACTAACGTTACTATACCATTACCTAAAGAAGCTGATGGCGTTTTGATTGCAACATTATGGGGACCTAAAGGCGAGCCCATAGCAGAGCGTTTAATTTATCGCGAACTTGCTCACAAGCTACAAGTATCGATTAAACCGGATCAGCATAGTTATGTTCCTGGTGGCGTAGCTAATTTAGAAATTACTACCAAGGATGAAAAAGGTAATCCTGTAAGTGCTATGGTAGGTATTACGGTTACTGATGATAGCGTGCTTGAAATGATCGAAAAACGTGAACAAGCACCACGTTTGCCGGTTATGGTATTGCTTGAACCAGAAGTTCGCGAGTTAGCGGATGCACAGATTTATTTAAGTAGCGATACTATTAAAACGCGTCTGGCAGTAGATCTTTTACTTGCAACCCAAGGATGGCGTCGCTTTGCCTTGAAGGACATACAAGAATTTATAAATACATATGGGGATGCAGCACGACGAGTATTAGCCCAACAGACACAACCGATTACAATATTAACCGAACGGGTAAAATATCGTCCGCGAAAAAATGGTCATCATCGCCGAGCTAATATGAAGTTTGCTCATAAAGAAGCAGTTAATAAAATTGCTGGATTTGCACCACCACCAGTTCCAGCAATGGCGCCTCCACCTGAGGCACAAGCTCCAAAACCAAAAATAGCTGATGCTCTTAAGAAGCCAGCAGCCGAGCAACCTGCAAATGATAAAAAACTACAAATTGCTGAAGTTGATAAGCGTGAAGTAGAGCAGAAAAAAGATGAAGCTTTGGCTATGAAAGAAAAAATGCCCATAGTCATGGCAGATGAAATGGTAGCTGAGCAGTCACAGATAATATATGTGCGCGAATATGCGCATCAAGTGCGATCAAATCGACAAGCAAATGACCGTATCGACTTTACTGAAACATTATATTGGCATGCTGGAATACAAACTGACCGTAATGGCAAGGCGCATTGCAGTTTTGGTTTAAGTGATGCAGTAACCTCATTTAAAGTAATGGCAGATGCATACAATGATAAAGGTAGCTTAGGTATTGCTACAGAAAGTATACAATCACGCCAGCCATTTTATGTTGAACCTAAAGTGCCATTACAACTTACTTCTGGTGATGTAGTGTCACTACCAGTTGTATTAGCTAATGGTACTGTGCAAGAATTAACCATAAACGAATTTGCAGTTAGGGCCGCAAGAGGAATTGCTGTAATAAACAACAACATCAACTTCAAGCTGCAGGCAAATGTACGAAAACGTGCGCTAGTTGTTTTAGCTACTGGCAACTATGTTGGCAAAGACGAACTTGTTGTTAATGCTGCTGCAGGTAATTATGTTGATAAAATTACCCGAACTCTTGAAGTCATGCCAAAAGGTTTTCCGGTTACCGTTGCGCGCGGTGGTTTAATTGACGCTGATGTTACTGAAACTATCGATTTAAATATTCCTCATCATATAGTACCAGGTAGTTTAATTGCCGAAGTTGCAATATATCCAGCCCCATTAGGCAATTTAACTCAAGCATTAACGCGTTTAATGCAAGAACCTTATGGTTGTTTTGAGCAAACTAGCTCAACATCTTATCCATTAACAATGGCGCAGCAATATTTCACTAGTCATGCAAATGTCGACTCCAATATAGTGCAAAATGCAAATGCGCTTTTAAAGCGTAGCTATCAACGCTTAACCAGTTTTGAGTGTAAAGATAAAGGTTATGAATGGTTCGGTGGTGCAGCTCCAGGGCATGAGGCATTGACCGCTTATGGTATTATGCAATTTCATGATATGATTAAGGCAAAATTATCTTTAGTAGATGAGCAAATGTTAAACCGCACCAGAACTTGGCTATTAGCACGACGCGATGGTAAGGGAGGTTTTCAACGAAATAGTCAAGCGCTTGATAGTTTTGGTGGAGCTCCTACAGATACTACTAATGCTTATATTGTTTGGGCATTGTTATCAGCCAAAGAGAAAGGGCTTAATAAAGAAGTTGCTGTAGTACTTAATACCGCAAAAACTACTAAAGATTCGTATATCACAGCGCTAGGTGCCAATATCGCCTGGCTATCTGGTAATAGTACAAAAGCAAAATCATTTATGGCTAAGCTTGCCGATAAACAAGATAATAGTGGTGCTGTAAGTGGCGCTGTAACTACTATTACCCGATCAGGTGGCGAGGCCTTAGCTATTGAAACAACCTCGCTCGCAGTTTTAGCTTGGTTGCATGAACCTGCGTATGCAGCAAATGTTGAAAAGGCAATTAAATTTTTAACCTCTATGTGTGAAGGTGGACGTTTTAGCTCAACCCAAGCAACGGTATTAGCACTTAAAGCTATTATTGCTTATGATGAAGCTTATGCTAGTCCAAAAGCAGCTGGTACATTACAGTTGTTACTTGACGACAAACCTATTGGTAATCAGGTAGCATTTACAAAAGAAAGCCAAGGCGCAATATTAATGCCGTCATTGATTGAGTATTTAAGCGAAGGTAATCATCAATTAAGTCTGCGTATGCATCATGGTGCGCGTATGCCTTATTCGATATCAATTAAATATAATACACTGCAACCAGCTTCATCTGCACATACTAAGCTTAGCCTTAAAACCAAACTAGCAAATAGCAAGATTGTCGAAGGCAAAGTTACAGAAATCCGAGTAGATGTAGCTAATATTACTAATGCCGCAGTGCCAACACCAGTTGCGATTATCGGTATACCTGGCGGACTTGAAGTTAGACATGATCAATTAAAAGAATTAGTTAAAAGTAAAAAAATAGATGCATACGAAGTGTTAGGTAGAGAGGTAGTATTGTATTGGCGTCAATTAAAAGCCAAAGAGGTACGTTCATTACCTATTAGTTGTGTTGCAGCTATTCCCGGCAAATATACGGCCCCCGCTAGTAGAGTGTATGAATATTACACAGATGAATATAAGCACTGGGTAGCAGGTATAGACGTTGAGATAGTTGCAGCCGAGCTACCTTAAGCTGGCAATAATAGCATCTGCTAAAATATTTACCCCTTCAGCAACCACTGCTTTTTGCAATGATTCTATTTGCTCGTCATCTTCAGGCGAATTATTTTTCTCATTATCATGACGTTGGTCTTTTAGCTTTTTGTTTTTGTGTTTCAATTTCTTTTTATGTTTTTTATCACCAACATCGCGGGTATTAGCAGGCGTTTTGTCTTTTTCTTTAGCGGCTCGTTTACGCAAATCACCTAAAAGCACAACGCCTTGATTTTTAGCAAGATCTTCAATTTGCTGCTGTATTTTGGCAAAGTCGGGATTATGGGCGATACGCGTTTTTGATTTTTCGATTAGCAGCGAAAGGGCATTGCTATAATTAAATTGCCAATTATTTTTTTCAGTACTGCTATTTGCTTCTTTTGAAAAGAAGGGCTGAACTTTTTGAGCAGCTAGCGCGTACTCAAGTTTATCTTCGCCCATATTAAAACCATCAAATACGGAAGGTATTATAATATCAGATGGCACTCCAGTCATTTGAGTAGAATTGCCACCGGGCAAGAAAAACATGCCGGTAGTAACACGCAGTGCGCCAATACTAACTGGCATAGGTACAATCATTTGCACTGTACCTTTGCCAAAAGTTGTATCGCTACCAATAATTAAAGCACGTTGATAATCGTGTAACGCACCAGCAACAATTTCTGAAGCTGAAGCGCTAGCGCGGCTAACGATTATAGCTAATGGGCCATCCCATTCAACTTCGGGATTAGTATCTTCAAGAACTTCAAATTGACCATCAGCATTTTTAGTGCCAACAATAGCGCCACGTTTTATAAAGAGCCCAGATATACGAACTGCATCTTCTAATAACCCACCGCCGTTACGAGATAAATCTAAAACAATACCATCAGCCTTATGCTCGTGTGCTTGCTCTAATAGATTTTTCATATCTTCATAAGATGAACGACCACCTTTTTGGCCACCGTAGAAAGAGGGTAATTCAATTATGCCAATTTTAAGTTCGTGATTTTCAACTTTTCGTGTTTCGTAGGTTATTTTCGCGGCTTGCGAAGAAACATCAATTTTATCACGAACAATAGTTACATTTAATGTTTTTGTGGTTTTACTCTCACGAAGAATAGTTAAAGTAACGCGGGTGCCTTTTTTACCGCGAATCATTTTAACAACGTCACTTAAATCCATATCAATGGTGGGTACTGGTGTTTCATTTTCTTGAGCAACAGCAATAATTTTATCTTTGGGGCGCAGTTGTCCTGATTTTTCGGCTTGACCCCCAGGGACTAAAGATTGAATGATAGTAAAGCCATCATTGCTAGTGAGCACCGCACCAATACCTTCGAGTGAAAGTTTGAGGGCGATTTCAAAATCAGTCAGTTGGTCAGGACTCATATATGCCGAGTGAGGATCAAGTGCTTGTGCAAAAGCCTCGGCCCAAAGACCAGTAATTTCACCTTTGCTTTGACGTTCGGCAAGGCGCTTACCAATTAATTCATAGCGATGAATTAATTGGCGCTTGGCCTCTTGCATGCTAAGACCAGCAGCTAAGTAATTTGACATTTGAAAATGAATGGTATTGCGAACTAATTTTTCGCGTTCATTAATATTTTGAGCATATTGACGTTTTTCAGGTTCGAGAATTAGTTGAGTGCTATCATCAATTTTAAAATTAGGCGTTAGTGTTTTGGTGACTATTTTTTGGTCATCAACTGAACGTTGCATAATTAGTTTCCAAACATCAGTTATGCGCTGACAGTTGCCATGCTGGGCTTCAGTGAACGTTTTTGGTAAATCGTGTTGCAATTGCTCAAGGTCAGGAGCAAGCAGCATATTTTTTGAAGGGTCAATGATTTCAATGAAACGTTTTGAGGTATGCTGCATAAGGGTTTCGTCTATTTGTTTGACCGAATAATGTTGGCGCATAAATACGCGAAAAAGCGACGGTAAATCGCGGCATTGGACACCAGCCGGTACAGATGTGACAGCTGGTTGAGATCGTGCAAATACAGGTTGGGAAATTAAAACAATAGTGGATGCAAGCACGACCCCAAATAACCTAGCTAAGAACATCGATTATCTCCTGTAATACGACTAGTACTATATTTACCTAGCATTACCAATTAAACAAAGTTACTAATTAAAATTATTCTAAATTGCCAATATTTACGCAAATTTATCTTAACTTTACGAAATTATTAGCTTTTGTATCAAAATTAGCGGTTTTGGCAGTTGAGCGGCGTACAAGCAACTTGACGCCAAACAAGTTACAAGGTTATTTAACAAAAACAAACGCGGGCGTAGCTCAGTTGGTAGAGCGTCAGCTTCCCAAGCTGAGGGTCGCGAGTTCGAGCCTCGTCGCCCGCTCCAAAAAAAAATTTCATATGACACTGCACAAATGTATAATTAAAGTTCAGCAAGGTGATTTAACTCAAGGTGACTCACTGGTGCTAGTTAATGCCTCGAACACTAATGGCATACTGGGCGCAGGTGTATCTGCAGCTATTAGTCGCACCTGTGGCAAAGAGCTTCAAACTACTATTACAAATGCGCTAACTAAAAAATTTGTCGGCCCAATGCAGCCGGGAGATATACTAATAACTGATGCTGGTAAGCATCCCAAAGCTCAGTTCGTTGCCCATGTTGCGGTTATGGATTATCGCCAAGGATTCAATGTTGATCCATTTCCTACTGTGCAAACCATTAAGCTTTGTTGTCAAAACTTATGGCAGACATTAGAACAACTACAAGCTGACAAAATTACTGTGGCTATGGTTGCACTCGGCGCTAGCACTGGACAATTAGGTGTACGTTTTCCTACTGAAATTGCCTGTGAAACCCTAAAAGCACATCTTAATAGCAATACCCAAAGCAAAATAGGTGAAGTAACCTTTTATGGCTATCAACCACATGAATACACAATTATGTTAGAGATCATTTCTAAACAGCCTACTCTAATACCTAAAGTCACAGAAAATTTACTAGCTGCATCTCAAAAGGTGACGTTAGCCCATCATTGACTTAAGCAACTAATAATTTTATGTTTGTGCTATGATTAGAGCATATCTCCCGGTTACGCTGCTGGGCAGCATTACCTTGATTGCCACCACTGCCGTAGTTGCGACCTCGCCAACCGAGTATCAAGCCAACTATTTCGGCGTACCACTTAAGGTACAGTCATCCTCGACCCTGCAAGGCCCTAAAAGCCCCGGCCAATACGCGCTAGCTAATTTATTCGATGGTAAACCGGAAACTGCTTGGGTAGAAGGCGCCAAGGGGGCCGGAAAACACCAGTGGATTTTATTCAAGCTTGAACAGCCATTAGTGATCGAAGGCATAACATTATTACCCGGCTACACTAAAAACTCCGCATTGTTGCGTGCCAACTGCTCACCTGCAAAGATAACCTTAGACAGCGACAACGACCGTCTAGGGACCTTCAGCATCCCCTATCGTAGTGAGATGAGTGTAACTAAATCAGGCGACCTTCATTGTCAGCTTACAAACGGTAAGGTGAATGCCTACGATCGCATAATCATTTTAGCGCGACCGATCACTGCTAAACAATTCGTTGTGGCAATAGAAGAGGTGGTTTTTGGTACCAAATATGAAGATTTGGCCATAAGCGAGCTGTCGTTACTACCTAGCTGGCAAGCAACCGGATCACATCGCGTATCTGCCAATGCCATAGACTTCATGCGCCTGCTGCGCGATCAGCGTTATAATGCCATTAAGTTGGCGAGCAATCCTCAAATAGAAGACTTAAGACAAAAAATCATCTACTTCGATGAATTTTATAAGACCGCCATGATAGGTGAAACAGCGCTGAAAATTATAGCAACCGCCAAACAAGAACCGCGTTTAACCGCTAAATTCGATGCTTCAATAAAACCCGCGGAAGTATTCCTTCGTGCTACTTATAGCTCTTTCATTCAACAGGCGGTTACCTTTACCCACTCACGTGGAGACGACTGCTTGATCGGATATGAGTCGGTGCACAAGGGAGATGGTGAATGGCTGAGCCTTTATCCGGTAGTCTGTTTAAATACCACGGGTGCGGTGACGCGTATGATCGAACTCAAACATAATGATGGTACCCCAGCCTGTGATGATTACCTGCCCGAGCTGTAATAGCCGTTTGACATCAACGTTGATATTTTTAATCCACAAAAGCCTTTATAAAAAAGGCGCCGCTTTACAATGGAATATATTATAAATACTAAGCTAAATAAGATGCTATTATTACTAGCCTTTTAAAATCTCGCAAACCTACTGTGCTTTTGTAAAATTTTGCTTCTTTATTAGCGGTGCTAACATTTGCCGCAAGAGTTTCAGGATTTGCTTTTGCAATCTTTTTAACACTGTCATAACCAGCAGCGACAAGTACACGCGCAAAAGTCGGGCTTACCCACTGCAGCCGCACTAAATCAGCAAGAGCTAACCATTGTTTGAGTTCTGCAGTTGTTAAACCAGTTTGTTTCGTGAGCGCAGCTAATCCAGATAACGCAGCTTCGTAAAGTTGTTTGCTGTTTTTGATTTTGGCATTTTCGAGTTTGGCCAATTCTTTTTTATTCATCCAATCAAAAGTTTTTAAAGGATGTGGTTTGGGAAAAAATCCTTCAACTGCACGGCGTAATAAATTTAAGTAAGCAGGATTTATCCCACTTTCACTTGCAAGTTTTGCTAATGATGGTGAGCGCTGTAGTTGTGTGCGTAATTGCTCTACTGTTTTAATATCGCTCTTTTGTAAACTTGCAAACTTGTCACTAATGCCGTCAAGCAGTGATAGTTGGCTTGGAATTAAATCAGCAGCTTTAAGTCTAGTCGCTAAATCATTAAGACTCATTTTATGATCATCAATATAATAGCTCATTATTGATAAACTCCTTTTGTAGATAATTAACCCCATCATCAAACAAGAGTTAAAACAATATTGCAGCGCAGTTGTAATTATGAAGAAATGACTAAATAATTTTTGAAGTAAAGTCCATACTAACTCGTCAAAGGGTAAATGATTAATAACACCTAAATACGCGAGGTTAAAATGCCGTTTATAATTGCATATTTAGTAGTATTGTTGTCAGCGGCTCCAGTTTTTGCCAAAAAAGCCGAATCTATAAAGCATATGCCACTACTAGTGAAATTATTTGGCAATACCAAAAGATTTAAAATTAAAGAGAAGCAAGTACCTGCTTGGACGCAGATGAGTTCGCAAGTATGTCATAGCAGCGATAATGTACCAATATTTTTAGGGGTTGGAGTAGTATCAGGTATTAAAAATTTAGCCTTAGCGCGAACTGCTGCTGATAACCGTGCACGAGCTGAGATTGCCAAACTTATTAATTCTAAGGTTACTATTAGCAAAACAAAAGATTCTACAACTATAAAGACTATAACGACGGCAGCATTGCAGCAAGTTGAGATTATCGATCACTTTTTTGATGATGAAGGTAATATATATGCCTTAGCGCGAGCACCAGCGTTGACAAAATTAGACAATCAGCAAAGCGCTAATAATTTATGTGATATTACCAAACAAAATAAAAAATTGAGAACCTTGGTGGTTGATTATGAAAAACCTAAGCAAGTTATAGAATTAGAAAAAATCATACCAAATTGGCGCGAAGCTCCGCTGAGTTATTTTAATCATGAGATTATATTAAATTGTATTTATATGCCTTATAAAGATGGAGTGAGTATAGTTAATCTTGAAGCTACAGCAAAAAGCATTGTAGCTGAACATATTTTCATTTTATTAACTGCAATAAGTACATATTACGCACCAAATTTTAGTGGTGAATTGATTAAATGTTTAAAACTAAATAAAGATAACGTGCTTAAACAAATTATATCCGCAAGTTATTGGTATAGTGATAGCAAACAAATATCTGGATGTGGTTTATTAGAACTTTATAAGCTAAAACAAATCGCAGAGCAATGTTCACCAGAAGTAATAAAAAGTCTAAAGCAATTTTATAATGCTGGTAGTCGATGAAATATTTATAAAATCTTTAAGATGCGTTTGGATCGCTCTTATTAATTACTAGCTCTGGCGCCATTAGTTGTCTGGTGGTTTTTTCGATCATTGGCGGTGGTTCAATTAGGTCATTAGGGCTAGTTGCTTCAAAATCTTTAAAACGTCTTGCTGAAACTAATATTCGGGTTTCTAGGGTGCCGACAGCATTGTTATATGCTTCAACCGAAGCATTAAGTGATTTACCTAACCGCACAAAATGATTACCTAAATCAGTTATGCGTTTGTAAAGCTCGCGTCCTAGTTGGCCAATTTTTATACTATTTTCGGCAACGGCTTCTTGGCGCCAACCATAGGCTATAGCTTTAAGCAAAGCGATCAGAGTTGTTGGGGTAGCTAAGACAACATTTTTTTGTGCGCCGATTTCAATAAGCGTGGGGTCTTGCTCAAGCGCGGCCGAAAAAAACATTTCGCCTGGTAAAAACATCACTACAAATTCAGGGGTTTTTTGAAACTGCTCCCAATAAGTTTTGCGAGATAAGTTTAAAATATGTTGACGTAATTGCCGCGCATGATCTGCAAGTTGTGCCGCCCGTTCATTATCATCAGTACTACTTGCAGCCTCAAGATAAGCCGCAAGTGGGGTTTTAGCATCGACGACAATGCTTTTGTTGCCGGGCAAATGAATCATTAAATCAGGTCGCAAGCGGCCATTATCAGTGTCGACGCTTTCTTGTTCGGTAAAATCGCAATAACTAACCATACCAGCCAGTTCAACCACACGACGTAGTTGCATCTCGCCCCAACGGCCTCTTACTTGTGGGGCGCGCAGAGCTTTAACCAAATTCGCAGCTTCAGTGCGCACAAGTTGTTGTGCTTCAGCCATGCTCCGCAACTCGGTAAGCAGGGCGCCATAAGCATGCTCGCGACTACGTTCGATTTCGTTGATGCGCAAATCAACTTTGCTTAATGATTCGCGCAACGGTTTAAGCAGTTCGGTAATTGCTAGCTGGCGTTTTTCAAGATCGCCTTTAGCAGCATTTTGGTATTGTCCTAAAGAAGTTTGTGCCAATTCTATAAAAGAACGCGAATTTGCACTAAGAGCATCAGATGCTAATGCTTTAAAAGCCTCAGTGAGTTGCTGGCGAGTATTTTCAAGCAGGGCAAGTTTTTCATTAGTAGCACGACGTTCATTTTCAATGCTAGCTTCTGCTGCAGCACGACGTTCAGTTTCGGCCACTAAAAGCTGTTGTTGTTCATTGCGTAATTGTAAAAGGCGTCGCCACATTAGTAGCGCGCCGAGAGCTATACCAATAAATAATGTTGCGATAAGAACGGTAAATTCATAAAGGTTCATTTTGTACAACCCGTATAAGTAAAATTAACCTACAACAAGACCTGTCTTACCTACTAGGTCAAGGGGTTAAATAAAATCTCGTAAAATTTATAAAAAAGAATATGGCATTGGCTAGTATGCTAGAGTTAATATGGCTTTTAAAATTGACTTGAAGGAGAATTTAACAATGCAACGTTGGCTTATTGTGGTAGCATTGCTTTTAGGCGCCTGTAGCAAGTCTGAAACCAAATCAAATTCAGCTACGACAACACCACAACCTAAATCGATAATGGTTAACATAACAGGCCAAGCGGCAATTAGTGAAGATATCTTTAAACGATATGCTTTAGCCCAGCAAAAAATTCTTAGTCTAACTAAAAACTATACCAACGAAATGTTAAATAATATTGAACAAACACGAAATTTAGCCAAAACTAACAAAGAAGTGGCAGCCCTAGCAGCTAAACAACAAAATGAGCGCCGACTTTTATATAATGAAAAAGTAAAAAAAATTCGTGAAGGTGCTAAAGTCGATAAAGACACCTGGAATTTACTCGACAAGCTATATGATTCTTTATTCACTAGCAGAATGGCATGGCGCCAAGGTGGTGGGGATGCTGCTATTAAAAAGCTAGAAGAAGAGGTACAAGCCCATCTTGATAAAATGCCTGAAGATGTACGCAACGAAGCAAAGCCTGAAATGATGAAACTATCAGATGGCCTTAAAAACTTGCGTAATGGTGCAGAAACCCGCAAAAAATATGGCGACGCTGCAGTTAATATGGCGCTTAAATATGGTGCTGAATTAGAGAATTTACGGCAAGAATTATTTCAATTAACTGTTCGACAACGCAATATACATAAGTAATGGCAATTTATATACTGCGCCATAAAAAAGTAAGTCGCTATAACACGCAAGAGATTAGATAAATGCTATATTGGCGGTAGGCATGCATCAGGCCAAGTATCAGGGCAACAGGGTACTGGATAAGCATTAGCGCATTCTGGCGCGCAGCCTTCGTCAAGTTGTATAGTAAATTGATAAGGATTAACTTCGTCCCAATCATTTGCCATATGATCATTAACCCAAACTTGAATGTTGTTGTATTGTTCAGTGCCAGCATCATTTTGATCTGCTACATATACGCAATAGGTGTTGATATCTTCAGCAGGACCTACGCGCTCATCAAAAATTGGTTGAGTACACAGATGACGATTAACCGTATCGCATGTGCCACCATGGTTGCAAGAATGGTTGAGGCAGTCGTCTATAGTATCTGAGCTCGGTATGCCAGCACCCTGGTCTGAACGACGAGTAGCAACAATACGAATATCTACTGAACTAGCAGGCATGCTAATACGTAGGGTTAAGCCACTGCCTTTTACTCCAGTAACATCAATATTAAAAAAGTCTTGATCGCCTTCGTAAGAAATGTAACCTTGTTGAGTGATAATATATTGATTATAAGAAGCGTTTAAAACTGAAGTTCCAGTAGGGCTACCAATAGTAACTGAACGTGGCGTTCCTAAAAAAGCACTACGATTAATGCCATACTGTAATGGTCGTACGACAAATTTATTATCAGGATTGGTGCCTAAGTCACCATTTGTATCAGGTTCGGCTTTATGGGTAAAGGAAATCGAATACGTTTTAGTGTTACTATAACCTTGAACATAAGGATTAGAATCAACATTAGTTACCAAAACATATAAGACTCCGCCAAAATCTGAAAATAATGGCAGTTGCGTTTCAATATAATTTGGCGACAGTCCCCCAAATTGAAAGTCGCCGGGGCCTTCAGTTGAAGGTCTTTGTACCCATGGTACTATACAAGTGTTAGTTGCGGTAATACAGTGACCGCCCGTTACGCAATCGGTATCTTCGGTGCAAGTATTAGTACTGGGAGTGAAAGTAGTTATGGTTAATATATAATCTTTATCGGGGTCAGCGTTACTATTTAATAACATGTAGATTAATGAATTATTAGTGTTTGGAGCAGCTTGAATTTTAAACCAATCCTGATCATTTTGAGCAATAAGCGTATTTGTATTTAACGATAATGATGAAGGAGTTGTTGGTAAATTTATATTTATCGCAGTATCTGGGGTGTCATTGCGAGTAGCTTCGCTACTATCTGTATCCAAACTTACAGTTAACTGATAAGCTGTATCAGTATCAATATTCAGGGCATTATCTTTAACGGCGATGAAAATCGGCTCACTAGCACTTTGCACAACTATAGTTATACTACGAGTGTTGATAGCGTCCAAACCACTAGTTGAACTTGTAACCTTACTGCTAAGATATTCAGTAGTTCCTTGATACATCGTAAAAGTTGGATCGCTGCCACTGTTTTCAGGCCAAGTTAAGGTAACAGTCACTACTGGCTGGGAACCCAAATTGGGATTAATAACATACCAATCGATATCTTTAGTAGTTGAAGCGTCACTACCTATACCACCTACGTGAGTAATATAACCTTCAACTTGAGTGCCTGATGTTAAGGTCGTTGCAAGATTTTTGGTGTCATTTGGTTCGTTGGTATCGGGATTGGCCGCAAGCGTAGTTTTGGCATAATATTTAACATCTGCATCAGCAACTTTTGATAAACTGTCACGTACTACTAGATAATAAGTTCCAGCTATGAGACTAGCAAAAGCCGTAACAATGCGATGTTGTGAAGCATTGGTAGTAGGTTCAATAACCGTGGCGAGTTTTTCACGATTGCTAACACATTGTTCACCGGCGCTGGTATTGCAATCAGCATTGGTAATACAAGTTTCGCCAAAGGCAGCGCGGCGGCAACCACCTCGCAAAGTATCACACACTTGCGTAGTATCAGCACACTTATTATCTGTACCGCATGCTGGTGGACTGGCCGGCATGCAAGCACCAACTGGGCCATACCAATCAAGTGCCAATTGCATCGTAGCTAATTTAGAGTAGCTAATATCTACGGTTAGCAATTGCGCTGCGGCAAGATCGATCTTCCAGTAATCTTGGTCGCGCTGTGGGCACATGGTATCTGAAGCATCTGTACCTGCCGTCAAGGTAAAAGCAGTATCAAAACCAAGTGAATCATCTACCGGGCACACCACAGTATTATTACCCGTATCAGGCGCGTCAGCTTTACCGGTGGCGTCAGTTTCGCACGCCGCGAGAATGCTTGCAAACGCGATAACTAATGTGCGCGCAAACAGTCTAATTGCGGGTCGAATTTTGTTGGCTCGACGAAAGTTTGTTGATCGCAGTATCCTTCGGTAAGACAAGTTCCATAGGGGCAAAGGTCGTTGTGATGGCATTTTTGCGCGTCCTCACTTGGTAAACACCAGCCAAGCTTCTCATCACACGTACCGCTGGGGCAAGGCATATCATTGCCGCATGGTAGCGTTGTGAAAATACTGGTAAGACAAAAGCCGCGTTCTTCCGAGCAAAGATCACCCGGTTTACAGTCGCGCTCATCGCGACAGGCGGCAAAGGGATCGACTGGGCAATAACCAAGCTCGGTGTCACAAACATCACCAAAACCAGCACAATCGGCATTGTTAGTGCAAGCTTTGGGGGTATAACCTGCTGACAGGCACCAGCCGTGTTTAACACTACATATACCATCGCCAGCACCTGAGCTTGTATCACAATCACTATTTCTTATGCATGGTACACAACTGCCATTTACACAAGGTGAGCCACGGCAGTCATCTCTATTATTGCAGGCGCCACTTGGTGGAGCACCTGAGCGCGGTCGGCAGCGGGAAGAGGCTAAATCACATTGGTTTGGGCGATTATCAGTGGCTAATTCGCAATAAAAACAGACACTCGGCCCTGATTCGTCAACATCATTGCCATTTTCGCATCCTTCATCAATTAGACTCGGATTGCCAGCACCATCAAAGTCAATTAGCCCATCACCATCATCATCAAGCCCATTAGAACAGGCATACTCAATATTAGTTAGTGATAATTCTTCGTTTGGATCACTTGCGGCATAGCAGCCAGGGTCAGCGGGGAAATCAACTAAACCATTGCCGTCATTATCGATATGATCTGAACATTCGGGCAATGTAGTTGGGTCGGTTTCCTCAATGTCATAAGCACTCTGACATCCGGGATCTAGCGGCCAATCAATTAAACCATCACCATCGTTATCAACGCCATCTTTGCAAGCGGTTGAAGGAGATTCATCATTATCCATTGAATCGAAACAGTCGGGGTCATTTGGATAATCGGTTTTACCGTCACCATCATTGTCAATACTATCACTACAAGCGGGGCATAAGCCGACATAAACACCATCGAGAGGCTCGCCTACTGCAGTAGGTGGACGATAACAGCGACAGGAGCCATCATCTTCGAGGCGACACCAACGAGTATTTAAACCACAATCACTATTAACACTCATATTACAGCGGGTGTTATTAGGTTGATAAATAGGGCTGGCATCATAAGTATGTGAGGGCCGACGCATAGGTAATTCAAACCGCCCTCCTGGTGGCGTTTTTAAATCACGCTCGGCAATAAAGCGTGCTTCAACACAAGCAACTCGGTAGAGTAGATCATGAAGTGGATCATCATAGGGAGCTTCGGCAAAGTAAAGCATTATACGATTCCAGCCAGCACGGTCATTTGGTGGTGGCAAGTTTTCGCTGCTCAACCCAGCACGTGCTGAACCTAATTGAATATTAGAAACAGAAAAATCATAACATGCTTGACCGTCAGTAATAGTACGCTCAGCTTGCAAATAGTTATAGGCGTTATCAGCACGTGAACCAGCGTCATCTACTTTAGGATCAGTATGCCAGCGTAATTCGTTAGCATCAGAGCCACCATCATTATCAGCATCGAGTTCACTGTCTTGCAGAGGCGTAGCGCTGCGAGGATTACCACCACTCTTTAACTCTACATCGTCAGTAATGCCATCATTATCGGTATCAACGCTTTTACGAGATGTGCCAATAAGCATTTCTTCGCAGTCACGCAACCCATCACCATCAGTATCCATCATATCAGCTTCAGTACAACGTGTATCAGAAGGATCTAATGGATTAAGGCCACTGCTGCGAAAGCGCCATTCGATAAAGTCATTAATGCCATCACCATCACTATCGGCAAGAGTTGAGCGTGAGCCAATGATATCTTCTTCCCTATCACTTAGACCATCACTATCAGTATCGGCTTCAACTGAGTCGCCGTTTGGTATCGCCCCAGTATTAAATACGGTAAATTGTGATAAGGCATACATGCGACGAGCTTTTGCTAATTCAAAACTTTGAAAACTTATAGCATCACCATTTTCAAATTGAGCAAAAGAACCACCACCTACACTAGCCATACGCATCAGTAAAGCACGAGTCTGATGCCCAAGGCTTTCATTATTATTAGCGGCAAGTGGGTCAACGCGCAGATATTGCCGTAAACAGTCATTTTCGCTATCGCTAGCATTACCAGGAATAAATGCACGTGGGTCAGTGACAAATGCAGTGCTAAATTCTATGGGAACACGATGCATTGCAGATAGTTGAGATATATTTTTCACGCCATTGACCGCAGCAGTTGGTGAGTTTGCTTCACCGCTACAATTGTTTGGATAGGGCATACCGTCTGATAAGAAAATTATCTGATAGCGACTGCGTGCACGAGCAATATCAGGTAATCGCGCCATATCACTATCAAGCATTAAAAATGCGGTAGATAATGCTTTTTCGTAGCTAGTATTAGCCCCGGGATTGGCTACACTCATTAAAGAAGAAAGCAAGGTACGGCCATCACTGGTAAAACCAGGCAGCCCACTTTTATCGCGTGTATGCACGGTAATATCACCATAAAAACTAAGTAAAGCAAATTCGACACCCGGTTGCAGACGATAAGTAGTAGGGTCTTCGACAAAACGCATAATTACTTCACGTACAGCATCGACACGACGGTTGCTGGGATCGGTTACCACCATTGAGTTTGAGCGGTCGATGATAAACATTATTTTTAAAAAAGCGTCTAAGGTAGAAGCTTTCTCAGCACACATTGAACCATTAAGGGTTATTTTATTATCTATAGGATGTTCGCGAAGTTCAGGCGGTATATATATTTCGCTTTTTGAACAACTAGCAATATAAGTGAGCAAAAGCAGTAATGGAGCATGTCGTATCATGATAACCATCTTACCTTCAATCTTTGCTAAACCTCACGCTATTGAGGAGTTATGCAATCGGTAGTTGGGTCAAAGATATTACCTAATGCTTCATCACTATTAAATATTGGGTCATCACTCCATAAATATTTAAAGAAACGTTCATCTACATCGCGGTTGCCAAAATCGGGATCATTTTCATCTACCACCGATAATTGCACTTCACCGCCAGCAGGAACTTTTAAACTTGGTGGTATATAACGAGCATTAATACAAGCGGTGCGGATTAATGGTGGTCCAGCAAGATTATCTGCCATGCTTTCGACTATATATAAACGAATATTGTTATGTCCTACTTCTAAATTCAAGTCATTGTTTTCTTTAGTTGGAGCAAGTTTTATATGCCTAATTACAAAGTCGTAGCATGGTCGGCCATCAACAGTTTTTTCTACTTCTTCTAAATCATAACGATAACGAGCTTGGGTAATAACATTACTTTGTAGTGATAAAGGTGGCAAATGCCATGTAGATTCGCGACCATTGGGAATGCCGTCACCATCAAAATCACGCTCATAATCCCAAAGCAAGGGATCAGTACCAAAGGCTAATTCAAGTGGATCAGGGATGCCATCATGGTCAGTGTCGGGTGTCGAGCTGTTAAGACCATAATTATTTTCTTCACAATCATGTATGCCATCGCGGTCAGTATCAATATAGGCGCGCCCATTTGGACCAATTTCAAAATTGCAATTCATTGGTGCGGTTTTGTCACAGGGAGCAAGGGGGTCAGCACCGTCAACGTCAACAAGTTTGGGCATACAGGCATCTAATGGATCAAAACCAAATGAACGACGATGCTCTTCAAAAGCGTCGCTATAGCCATCACCATCAGTGTCGGCGACACGTAATTTTGTACCAATTTTTATTTCTTCAGCATCAGAAAGTCCGTCACCATCAGTATCAACAGTATAACCTTGAGCATTAGGTAAGGCCATCAAGTTATTGGCAATAAAGCCACGAACTACACGTGGTTGTTGCAGCGATTGATAGTCAATTTGTAAAAAGTTAATTTGATCACCACCATAAAACTGCATGAAGAGCCCATCACCAATATTGGCCATTTCTTGGACGAGTGGGATAGCTTGAGCGGGATCACCGAAAAGTTGAATAATCGCATCATTTGCTTGCGGATCGAGCACTAAACCAGTGTGCATGCGCATTTCACCGACACCATAACGTGAGGCAAGATCCATAATATCTTGGACTTTAGCTAAAATTTGATAGGGTTGGTTATAATCATTGCCGGCCATTAGCTCTAAGGTAGATAGGCCACCAAAGAGAGTGGCATAATTAGGAAGATCCCAACATAAAGTGTTGTTATAGGTGCAAGTCGTACCGTTGCATACAGTAGTATCAACTTCATCGCTTACATGTAGCGTGCAATTGATATAATCTTGATTTTCGCAAATATCATTTAGACCGTCGATGGTGTCTAACGGATCAAGATCATTACCAGCGCCTACTTTGCATTGCGGATCTGGGAATCCATCAGAAATAAAAATAATTACATATTTTGTACGCCCTAGCTCAGCAGGGCCCCTTGTAGGGTCATTTCGTATATCGGTCATATCGCGCAACAATTCAGCGTAAGCAACCGCCAGTGCACCCTGGTAGTCAGTAAGGGTATCAGCTTTGGTAAGATCAATTAATCCCGGCATTATAGTAGATAAATCATTAGTGAAAACTGGTGGTGGCACAGGATTACCAAAATTTGGGGGAGTAGTAGATACCGCCGCATTGAATACTATAATTTTAAAGTAGACATTGGGTTGACCAAGAAGTGCACCAATGGCGTTTTCAACCGCAACTACTCGTTGGCGGTTTTGATCGCTAAATTGCAAGGATCCCGAGCCGTCAACAATGAACATTATTTTGACCGGATAGGCGATATCAGCGGCTGGAGAGGCGCAAAAGCTACCCTTTATAGTAAGTTCGTCGTCATATTCGAGTGATATAACCTCAACTTGCGGATATTCAAGCCTTGAATCAGTACAAGCGCTTAAAAAAATAAAATAAGTGAGGGCTAAAAGGGGAGCACAACCACAAAAGGAACGAGTACGGCATCTTAACTTACTAAAATAACCCACGACCTACCTCATACCACAAAAGGGTTGCCACACCACGCAATAAACGCCGCACCCGGAGGAGCAGGTGCGGCGCTTTATATTATTGCATAGTTTTTATAAGGATACCCTTATTTAGCGGCGTCGTCGTCGGTTTAGCAATCCAGCTAAGCACATTATTCCGGCAATTAAGGCACTTGAGCCACTGATAGCAGCGCAACCGCCTTTTTTAACACCACTAACATCTAGCATAACCGATGCAGTTTGTGCTGAGCGGCCCATAGTATCACCATTGGGCAGTTCGGCAGTAACACTGACTACATAGCGGCCACGGGTGTCGGGTTTTAGGCGAATATTGTTTAATTCAGTACATACAAAGTTGTCACCTTCACCTTCGCCACGAACACAACTGGCAACTTGAGGGCTATTACCAAGAGTTGAGGCTATTGATTGAGCATTCTTTAATACTGCCTCACTCTCGCTGGGGGCTTCTGCCAAACGTGCGGTCCACTTATGCTGTACGCCTAAGCGATTAGTAATTAGGGTAATTGGAATATCATCGCCAGTTTCGAAGGTGCCATCTTTACGTTTTGAAACAGCGGTAAGCGCAATATTAAAGGCACCATCAGTATCTAAGCATTCAGCATCTGCTGCATGCGGATATTCGGCATAATAGCATTCTTCAGTGTCACATGATTGTGGAGCACCCTCTTCCCAGAGGCCATTATCACCCTTGCCGTCACGATCTAAATCGATTTGCGCAGCATTGGGTACATCTGGGCAGTTATCTTTATAGTTAAGTACGTCATCACCGTCACGATCTTCGTCGCAGGCATCACCTTTGCCGTCACCATTACGATCATCAGTAGCATATCCACCAGGAAGTGGACCCATTGTTGGACAAGGATCTTCTAAATCATTAAGACCGTCTTGGTCAGCGTCATCAACACAGAGACCATTTTCGGGATTATCATCAGCACGTAGTGGGCAAGGGTCATCTGCATTATCTACGCCATCGCCATCAATATCTGGATCACAAGCATTACCCACACCGTTACCATCAGTATCTTTTTGGGTAGGGTTATATACTAATTTGCAATTATCTGGTGCATCGTTTAGTACACCGTCACCATCAATATCATCGTCACACAGGTCACCTACACCATCGCCATCAGTATCTTTTTGATCTTCATTAATAATACTAACGCAATTATCACATGCGTCACCCACATCATCACCGTCGCCATCGAGTCTATCGATATTTGACATAAATGGGCAATTATCAAAATTATCTTCGATGCCATCACCATCAAAGTCATCAGCAAATTGATAGCTTTGGCCACTATCAGTAAGATTAACTAAAAATGAGCCGCCACCACAGCCACAACCACCTCCTGATTGCTGCGGGGCACCACATTCTGTTGAGCCTATACACTCGATTGCCATTGCTGTCCCGCCCCACAATAAGGCGGCACAAAAACCTATGAACATATAGAACCGACGCTGCATTTGAATCCTCCTATGTCATCACTCTTATTGGCTGCTGCAAGAGCAATAACAAAAACTTGTTTAGCTATCTTATCTCCAGTTAAGACTCTTTTCATCAAACGATTTTGTGTCGTAGTGATCTTTTATTGATGATTTTATAAAAGAGACAGTTGATGTATTAAATAGTATGTCGCCGAACCATACGTAATTATGTAACATTATTATTTAGTTAGATATTATTAGTTCCGATCCTGTCTTTTTTAGCGAGACAAATGTTTTTTTACATAAGTACTTTTATTCATAAATGATTGATAAAATTTGAAGGTTATTATTTTATATAGGGGCGCTGCTTTTCGTGCCTGACAAAGCGCCCCTACATATCGTTGCCAGATATACCAAAGGTCTGCTATGCGCATGCAATGTTTGCTACAAATACAAGATTTACCACTTTTGCTAAGGCATTAGTTGTTAGTGTTTCTTGTCTAGCGACAGTAAATATTAATTCTGCTTTGGCATTTACCCCGACAGCATATTTTTTATTACAACAATTAGCACAAAAACGTCAGAGTCTTAATGCTCGCGATATTAGCGCACAGTTTCGTACAGAGATAGCCGGTGTCGATGTACCCATCGAAGAATATTTATATCTAAAGTATCCAGAACGTATGCGTTTAATTTCGCAATATGACCATGGTGAAGTTATTTATATTGAGCGTGAAGGCAAGCGGGTGATGCAAACAGAACAACAAGTTAAGAAACTTACTAATGCTATTGATTTAACCGCATCATTATTAGTTGCTGCTGGCAAAGATATTGATCAAAAAGCCGTGCGTATGCTCAAAGCGCTAAAAGCCGCAGGTATTGATACTTCAATAGTTGCCTATGGTCATTTAGATGATACTATTGCCTATGTTATTGGGGCACGACCTTTTGAAACTGACAAACCGCAAGTATGGCTTAATCAAGATACTCTGCAATTATTAAAGACCATAATTATTGATAAAGAAAAACCCAAAGCTGTGGTTGAAATGCGTTTTCTTGATTATGGTTCGCCTACTGGTGGCGATTTTCTTCCAGCGGTAATTGAAGTTTATCGTGATGGCAAATTGGTACGGCGTGCCGAACTTTCAAGCTTAGCGATTAATCGTTCATTACCAGAGACACTTTTTGATTTGCCGCGTTTGCGCTAAATGACTGCGCCAATTGAGTCTCCTACCAAAAACGAAGTAATAGTTAGAGTGGTACTTAATGAGCCTGTACCATTGTTAGACTATCGCGTTCCTTCACATCTACAAGAACAGGTACGCAAAGGTATTGCCATACTTGTGCCACTGCGGCGTCGGCGTACCGGGGCTTATGTAACTGAAGTACGTTATGGTAATGCACCAGCTGGAATAACTTTAAAAGATATTGAAGGCATAGATCCTGAGCGTCCGGCTTTGCCAGAATCACTTATTGATTTAATATTATTTGCGGCAAAGTATTACATTGTAAGTGCAGGTGAGATGTTAGCTTGCGCTTTGCCTTCAATGGCACGCTTAGCTGCGCCAACTTATCGTATTACCAAAAAAGGACGTGAGGCCATTAATCAAGTCAAGTCAGACTCAATATTAAAGTCTATTCTTGATATTGCTGCTTCAGTTCGTAATGGTTTTACCGTAGTTGCCTTAGAACGTCGTCTTGGTTTAAGTCGTCGTTTGGCAGCTCGTGAGTTAAAACATGCCACTAAGGAAGGTTTACTTTATATTAGAAGCAGGCGAACTCGTCGTCTAGCACTAACCCAAGAAGTTACTCCCACTATATTACTTTCTACAGAAAATATTAAAGACGTCATCCCCGCGAAAGCGGGGATCCAGAATCTAACTAATGCCCAAGCCGAGGCTACTGCAAAAATAACTCAAGCAATTGATAAAGGTAAGTTTCAAGCAATACTACTTGAAGGAGTTACTAGTAGCGGTAAAACCGAAGTATATATGCAGGCTATCGCTCACGCCTTAGCAGCAGGTAAAACTGCACTAGTGTTAGTGCCTGAGATTGCTTTAACTCCGCAATTAGGCCAAGCGTTTATCAATCGTTTTGGTGATCGCGTAGCAATTGTTCATTCAGGCTTAACGGTTTCCCAGCGTCGTGATCAATGGGAACGAATTGCTAATAATGAAGCTTGTATTGGCTTAGGTGCACGAAGTGCGATTTTTTTACCTTTTATCAATATTGGGGTGCTGGTAGTTGACGAAGAACATGAAGCTACTTTCAAACAAGAAGAAACCCCTCGTTATAATGCCCGTGATTTAGCGGTAGTGCGTGCAAAACATGAAAATGCCGTAGTAATATTAGGTTCAGCGACGCCTTCACTTGAATCAAGAGCTAATGCAAATCATAGTCGCTATCAGCATTTATTACTTTCTGAGCGAGTACATCGCCGTCCTATGCCCGAAATTGAAAGAATAAATTTGCAAACTGCGCCAAAGATTGGTGAGGGTTTGCTTACTGAGCGGATGGCCCGTGCTCTTGAGCGAGTGCTAACTAGCGGTGAACAAGCTATTTTATATCTAAATCGCCGTGGTTTTGCTCCTTATGTTTATTGTCGTGATTGTGGCTATGCATATCGTTGTGTTGACTGTGATGTAGCCCTAACTTTGCATCGCGCTAAAGATTTGTTGATTTGTCATCATTGTGGCTATCAAGAAATGACCCCTGATGAATGCAAAAAGTGCAATGGCAATCGTTTAGTTAGCTCAGGGGCAGGTTTAGAAAAGCTTGATATCGAATTAAAAGAATTTTTTGGCTCAATAAAACTAGCACGTCTTGATCGCGATAGCATACGTACTCGCAAACAATTGCTTGAGCAACTACAACTTTTTCGCAGTGGCGAGGCTAAGATATTATTGGGCACCCAAATGGTCACCAAGGGGCACGATTTTCCGGGGGTTACCTTAGTTGGGGTAATTCAAGCTGATAATAGTCTAAATTTTCCGGATTTTCGTGCTGCAGAGCGTACCTTTCAATTATTAACTCAAGTAGCTGGCCGCGCTGGTCGAGGTGATAAAACAGGAATTGTTATTGTTCAGGGCTATGACATTAATCACTACGCCATCGAAACTGCAACTCGTTATGATTATATGGGTTTTGTTGAGCGAGAATTAGCACACCGGCGAGAAATGAATTATCCCCCTTTCAGCCATTTGGCGCTATTACGTTTAGAAGGGACAAATGAAAGTCAGACGCAGATCGCGGCTAGTACTGCTTGCGAAGAATTGCAGGCACGGATGCGTGGCTGTGTAGAAGCAAATGAGGTATCAATATTAGGCCCAGCACCAGCGCCAATTACGCGTTTGCGTGGTAGATGGCGTTGGCAAATATTAATCAAAGCAGCTTCAAGGGTGGCGCTTCGTAAAGTGATTGCACCAGTTAAAATATCAGATAGTGTCAGGCAAATTCTTGATGTTGATCCATACAGCATGTTGTAATTATAAAAATATGGAATTTTAATTTTTTTTAAGTATAGGTTTTTATGACGAAACCGATTTTAATAGTTGATGACGCTCAAAACAGCCTAGCTGAGCTGGCCTCGATAATTGCGGCCAAAGGCTATCAAGCTATGGTAGTGCCAGCTAATGCGGTGGCGGTTGTCCACTTTGCCGAGCAAAAACCAGAGCTTGTTTTTGTAAGCTTAGGTTTGCCAGAGCCATTAGTGATTTGTGAAGGTATTCGTTCGGATCCTGATGGTGCAATTGTTCCCATAATTTTAATCGGTAGCAATCATGCTGAAGTTAATTCACCTGCAGATGCGTTAAATCAAGGCGCTGATTATTATTTTTCTTTGCCCATAGATGACACCAAGGTTATTGCTAAAATTGCAACTTACATTGGTCCGGGTGAAGCATTTGCGCAAGAGGTAATCAAACTATCAGTAACAGGGGCAATAGCAGGAGCAACAGCAGGGGAATCAAACGAGAGTACTATTAACAATATTAATGCACCTCAAATAGAAGCTTCGGTTTTAAATAACGCACCAATTTCAGCGCCTACTGAGGCAGATCCGCCGTTGAGTGGTGTGATAACTCAAAGTGAATTAGCAGTAACAAGTAATTTACCAAAGATTGTTTCTGATGATTTAGCCTCAACTGCTAAGGCATCTTTGAAAATGTCGAATGCCGCCGATGCATTGCTGGCAGTTATTGCTGAAAAAGAAGCGGATTTTTTAAGAAGTGATGATAATAGTGAGGCCACTAATTACGATGTTGAAGCTGCTCGTCGTGCTGAAAATGAAGCATGGCGGCGTACTGAACAAGAGCTACGTTTAGACACGTCATTACCAACACCACAAAACTATGACGAAGCGCGTCGTCAAGCTGAAGCACAAGCACGCCGTCGTATTGAAGAAGAGGCGCGTCGACAAGCTGAACAAGACGCTCGTCAGCAAGCTGAAGCACAAGCCCGTCGTCGTGTTGAAGAAGATGCCCGTCGTCGTGTTGAAGAAGAAGCACGCCGTCGTATTGAAGAAGAAGCGCGTCGCCAAGCCGAAGAAGATGCTCGCCATAAGGCTGAAGAAGATGCCCGTATGCGAGTAGAAGCCGAATCTCGTGAGCGTATCGATGATGATATTCGTAAAAAGATTGAAGAAGAGACACGTCTTAGACTTGAACAAGAAATGCACAGCCGTATTGAAGAGGAGACTCGCAAACATATTGAAGTAGAAACGCGGCGTAAACTTGAGCAGGAGTTAAGGCATCGCACTCAATCAATGGAGAGTAAAGAGGCTGAAATTCGTCGACAGGTTGAATTAGAACTTCGTCGCGAAATGGGTTTACCAGCACCTGCGGAAAATACTGTGACAAGCAGCCAGCTTGATACTACTTTTGCAGCGAATCATGACCCAGCAAAACCAGAAGTAAGACCGGTAAAAGATGTAGCTAAAGCAGCAGGTATAATTGCAGCTGATCCCAGCGAAGGTTTAATCGAATCAACTAATGATATCGCGATGTTGATGTACTCGTTTTATACGCAAAAAATAAGCGGTCGCGTAGATTTTACTTCCCAATCTCGCCAGAAAACGGTGTTTTTTGAAAAAGGTATACCGGTAGATGCATATTCTAGTCAGGTATATGATCGTATTGAAGAATACCTTTTACGCGAGGGCCGTATTACTCGTGCTCAATATCAAGATGTGCGAGTTAAATCACTGCGAGGTCCACGGCGGGTGGCGGCTTATCTTGCCAGTGAAGGTTATTTAAAACCTGATGAATTATTTGTGGCAGTTCGTGGTCATCTGCAAGAAACTTTATATGGCTTATTTGAATGGGAAGAAGGCGAGTATCACTATTTTGTTGAGCGTGTGGCACCTGAGGATAAAGTTGCCTTAGATTCTGATCCGCGCGTAATTATTGCCGAGGGGGTTCGACGTAAATATCTCTTGCCACGGATGATGACTCGGGTTGGTGGGCCAAGCTCCATAGTGGTGGTACGAGGAAATAAGGCAGATTTAGAGTCATTAAATTTAGCTAGCGAAGAATTGAGTGTGGTTCGTTTGCTTGATGGCACTCGTAGTTTAGAAGATGCAATATTTAGTAGCGGTATTGAAGCACTACGTGTTTATCATGCTGTAGTTATTTTAGTGACCATGTCATTAGCTGAAGTTACTGTACGTGGGATTGAAGGAATTAGTAAAGACGGCGCTAGTGGTGCTGATGCTATTGATCGTGCCCGTATTAGCGATAAGCTTGAACAAGTTAGAAACGATGATTATTTCAAAATACTTGGGGTAACTCGAAGTGCTACTACTTTTGAAATTGACCGCGCTTATGAACGCATTTCTGGTGAATTTCAACCGCAGCGTTTCTCTAGCAAAATTCAAGAAGATATGTACGACGAATTATTTGAAATTGAACAAGTATTGCGTGAAGCTCGCCAGGTATTACGCGATGAAAAAGTACGCGAGAGGTATGATAAACATATACCAATTTAACATGCTAAAATTGTCAATTATTGTGTTGTCGCACCGAACGTCCAAACATTAGTGATAATAAAAAGACTACAAATAAAGCTAATACAATAGTTGCTCCAGAAGGAGTATTGAGTGCATAACTACTCCATAATCCGAAGCTAACACAAATAATCGTAATCCCAATTGCTATTAACATCATAGTCAGTAAATGACGTGCCAGAGGCCGAGCAGTGGCCGCCGGTAAAATTAGTAAAGCACTAACTAAAATTAACCCTACGACTCTAACTGCAATAACAACAGTAAGAGCAATGGCAGTTAACAAACCATAATGAAGCAAACGTACTGGTAATCCAGATGCTTCTGCCATTACTGGGTCAAAAGTAAATGAGCTTATTTCTTTAAAAAAGATAACTATAAAACCTAACACCACAATAGCAACAATTGCTGCTGCCGTAACATCATGATTATCAGTGGCTAAGAGATTGCCAAAGAGATAACCGAAAATATCTACAGAGTAATTACGGCGTAGAGCTAAAATCAATACTCCTAACGCCATAGAAGCCACTAGAAAAATACCGATAGCGCTATCAGCAGATACTCTACTACCACGACTAGTAAGTCCAATAAGATAGGCGGTCGTCAGGCAAAAAATAATAGTAGTAAAAGTAATGGACGATTGCCCCAATAACAAACCAATAGCTACCCCACCAAAGGCGGCATGAGATATCCCTTCGCCAATAAAAGCCCAACGCTTTAGTACAATAAATACTGACAATACGGCACAGAGCAAACCAACAATAAGCCCGATTATTAGAGCTCGTTGCATAAATGCATATGAAAAAGCGGTTAGCATTATTGCTCCATTTTTTAAGTATCTTTTGGTGGTGCGCTAGTGGTTGCTGAATTATTTTGTGATGTTGGTTCGTGTGTTTTTAAAACTCGATGTGGCACATCTCCATGTATACAAAGTTCGAGATGGGGGCCAAATAATTCATACAGCGTTTGATGATTTAGCTGTTTAGGTGAATCGTGTTGATACATAAGTCGATTAAGGCAAGCGACATTAGTACAATGTTGAGAAACCGCACTAAGATCATGCGATGACATAATCAGCGAGATACCAAATTGTTGTTTAAGTTTAGCTAAAAGTTCATAGAACGAAGCTTGTGCCGCTTGATCAATGCCAGTAGTTGGTTCGTCGAGTAAAAGTAATTTTGGTTGAGTAGCTAAGGCACGAGCGATCAAAACTCGCTGGCGTTGGCCACCAGACAAATCACTAAAAGAACGATGCCTATAATGAATCATAGCCACTTCGGTTAACATAGCAGCAGCAACATCACGATCTTCAGCGGTAAGCGAATGAAATAATCCCCTTGTAGGTATGCGCCCCATTAATACAACATCTAAGGTTGTTGCAGGGAAACCAATAGTACTGGTGTTTCCTTGTGGAACATAGGCAACTAATTGGCGTTTGTTTCCAAGTTTTAAAGGATTAGTACCAAATATTTTTATTTCACCACTCCATCCTCGAATTAGGCCAAGCATAATTCTCAAAAGAGTAGTTTTGCCGCCGCCATTAGGACCAATAAGTCCGACAAATTCATTTTCTTCAATTTGTAAGCTGACGTTTTCGAGAATTAATTGTCCCGCGATTGCATAATTTAAACCACTAATTTCAACAGGTTTCACTTAATTTTTCCATCGAATGCACTTTTTAGTTGGTGCAGATTAAATTTCATCAGGCCAATATAAGTCATAGTTTCAGGTTGTAACGGATTACCGAGTGGATCGATAGTGATTAATTTAATACCAGTCTCAGCGGCAATTACTTCACCTAGTCTTGGATTAAATTGTGGTTCGACGAGTACTGCTGTTGCATGTGAATTTTTGATGTCATCAATTAAAGTGGCAAGGTGTTTAGCGCTAGGCTCTTTGCCGGGGGATGGTTCAATTATACCGATAATTTCTAGTTTGTAGCGCTGAGCGAGATATGCATAGGCATTATGAAATACTACAAATCGGCGTGCTCGAAGTTGGCTCAAGGTTTGCTCATATTCACCATGCAGGTTATTAAGTTTTTGTATAAAAGCTGTGGTGTTTGAAACATATTCCTCACGTCCGCTTATATCCATAGCAATCAGTCCATCACGTGCATTGTTAGCTATTTGCATTGCGTTTATCGGGTCTAGCCAAAAATGTGGATTAACTTCAATATCTTCATCATCATTTTTGGATGTAGTAGTGTGCTCATGATGTTCAACGTTTTCACCATGCTTTTGTGGTTGAATATCATCATGATGATGATTTGAAAAAATAGTAGGGATCCCGGCAGATACCGTAATTACTCGTAACTGATCATGACCAAGAGAATTTACAAGTTTATCGGCCCAAAATTCTAAAGACCAACCAATTTTAAAAAAGGCTTTGGCTTTGCTTAAAAGTATTAACTCAGCCGGAGTAGTTTCAAAAGTATGTGGGCTGGCACCTGGCGGTAAAAGTGTATGAACCTGCATACGATCACCAGCGATTTGACGAACTATGTCAGCTAGCGGGGCAATTGAAGCAACCACATAATTTGGAGAAGTGACAGGTGATTCGAGGCTTTGCGGTAAAGGTTTATTGGGTTGATTTCTCGCGATAACAAAAGCGATAATGGCTGTAATGGCAATAAATACAATAAGTAATAATGTACGCATTTTGGGTTGCATGATGACCTCGTGAATTAAATAATGATATTGCAATTGCATTTGCAATATCATGCAGAAAAAGTCAATCGTTTTTAAAAAATATTTAAATATATTAATATGTAATAGTTATAAATCTAACTTAATATTTATATCATAAAAATGATTATGCAATTGCATTTGCAAAGATGAGCAGATTCTGATTATATAGTAAACATGGCTGAAGTTAAAAGACAAACGGCACAACGAGCTGCTATTGAGCAAGTATTTAATAGTGAGCAAAGGCCATTAACGGTTGAAGATATTGTTAAGCTCGGTCGCAACTATGTGCACTCATTAAACCAAGCGACAGTATATCGAAACCTGAAGGTGCTGCTTAAAGATGGTTGGCTGCGTCAAATTCACCATCCAGCCTTTGGCAATTTATATGAAAAAGCCGAAATAGGTCATCACCATCATTTTCATTGTCGTATTTGTGGACGTCTTTTTAGTTTAGAAGTATGTACGTGCAGCAATATTGACCAAGCTCCTAAAGGTTTTATTACATTAGGGCATGATGTTTTTTTATTTGGTTCATGTCCATCATGTTCACGATAAAGGATTAATAAATAACCCTTGCCGCAAACTTTAAGTTTGTACTGTTAGCTTGATATGGAAATACTTACTTCGAATATAAATACCCAAAGTGCAGAGTTTATAGCTAACGCTAAATATCATAAGGATTTGGCACAACAGCTACGACAGCGTTTGGGTTCACTTAGAGATGGGGTTAGCGCTAAAGTTAAAGATATTCAACGTGCACGCGGTAAATTATTGGTTCATGAAAGAATCGAGTATCTTATTGATGCCGATTCGCCATTTTTAGAACTATCTCCGCTCGCGGCGTGGGGGCAATACGACAATAAAGTCCCAGCAGCGGGGCTTATAACTGGGATTGCCGTGGTCGCAGGGGTTGAATGTGTAATTGTAGCCAATGATCCTACAGTTAAAGGTGGAACGTATTTTCCTGAAACCATTAAAAAGCATTTACGTGCTCAACAAATTGCGCTCGAAAATAGACTTCCCGCCATATACTTAGTTGATTCAGGCGGTATTTTTTTGCCAATGCAATCACAAGTATTTGCTGATCAAGAACACTTTGGCCGTATTTTTTACAACCAGGCTTTAATGTCTTCACAAGGCATTGCCCAAATATCAGTTGTGTTAGGAATGTGTACTGCAGGTGGTGCATATGTGCCAGCAATGTCTGATGAAAATATTATAGTCAAAGATGTCGGCACAATTTATTTAGCTGGACCACCATTAGTAAAGGCAGCTACCGGCGAAGAAGTAACTGCCGCAGAATTGGGTGGCGGTGAAATGCATGCTCATGTTTCTGGGGTTGTGGATCATTTTGCAGAGAATGAGCATGAAGCTTTACATATATGTCGAAATATAATTGAAAACTTAAATATAAAGAAACGAATCGATCTTACGGTATGTCAACCTGAATCTCCGGCTTACGATGTTGATGAGTTGTATGGTATTTTACCGTGTGAAAATCGACATCCCTATGATGTTCGCGAAGTAATTGCTCGCTTAGTAGATGGCAGCCGTTTTCATGAATTTAAAAAAAATTATGGAACTACCTTAGTATGTGGCTTTGCCCGTTGGATGGGGTACCAAGTAGGTATTGTAGCTAATAATGGTGTATTGTTTAGCGAAAGTGCATTAAAAGGAGCGCACTTTGTAAATTTATGTCATCAGCGGGGTATCCCGCTAATATTTTTGCAAAATATCACTGGGTTTATGGTGGGTACTCGTTATGAACAAGGTGGTATTGCTAAAGATGGCGCCAAAATGGTGCAAGCGGTAGCAACAGCTAATATCCCCAAAATTACCATAGTTATTGGCGCTTCGCATGGTGCTGGTAACTATGCCATGTGCGGTCGTGGCTATTTTCCTCGTTTTCTTTTTACCTGGCCCAATGCTCGGGTGGCGGTGATGGGTGGCGAACAAGCGGCTCGCGTATTAGTGCAAGTGCAGCAAGAAAAACTTGCCCGTAATCAAGAAAAATTATCTAAAGAAGCAGAGCGCGCAATTAGCGAACCAGTTTTAGCTGAGTATGAACACGAAAGCGATCCCTATTTTGGTACCGCACGATTATGGGATGATGGTATTATTGATCCTAAAGATACTCGTGCAGTAGTGGCGCTAAGTTTATCGGTTGCTTTAAATACGCCTATTGAGCGCGGGGCTAGTCCGGTATTTCGGATGTAAGTTTAAAATGCTCAAACAACTCGGAGTTATAGCGGTTTCCTCTTGAAGTGATTGTAACGAGACGCGACAGACCGTAGCCGAAAATGGCGCCCGAGGAGTGAGCAGCTTAAGGAATATTAGACATATTTCGAGCAGCGAAAGGACGAGGCCGCCATTTGCAGGCAGGTATGTCGTGTCGCAGTAGATCAATTCAAGAGGAAACCGCTATAATGTCGTCTAACACCGTTTGTTTGGTGCAATTAGACTATTTTTTTACTTTAAGCTTGATTCTTACAATAGTAATGCTAGTCTTACTATATGATTGCTAAAGTATCAGTAAAAGGTCAAACCGTTATTCCGCAAGCCATTCGCGAGCAGGCGCATATCAAAAATGGCGATGAATTGGATGTTGGTTATTTTAACGGACTTATCATTATGCGCAAACGTCAACCGTTAACGCCAGCACGCGTACGTTCACTAATCATGGCTGGTCGTGAACTCCCTGAAATAACCGAAGCTGACGAACAAAATGTAAATCGTCTTGTGCAACAAGTAAGAAACCGACGTAAATAGTGAAAGTTGTTTTCGATACCAACGTTGTAGCTAGCGCTAGCTTTTGGCAAGGTTCACCCTTTCGTTGTCTTGCTGCTTGGGCAAATGGTTACTGTAAAGCTGTAGTGAGTCCAGCTTTACTTTCTGAATACCATGAAACCATCGAAGAGTTATACCGTGAATATCCTAACAGAGCATTTGTCAACTGGGTGGAGGCATTAACTAAAACTGCAACTTTGGTATTTCCGGTTTATCGTGTTACTCACGTTACGTCTGATCCTGCAGACGAAATGGTTATTGAATGTGCATTAGCTGGAGAGGCAGATATTATTGTAAGTGGAGATAAAAAGCATCTGTTAATATTGAAACAATTTGAAGATATTGCGATAGTTAGCCCATCAGAATTTATTAAGCGAGTACCTGATAGGGCATAATTAGACGCTCGAGGATCGAGAAACAATCTAATTATACTGCTACTTAAGCAGATGAAATGTATCCAAAGTCTGACGCCTGTGTCTTGCTATATTAATCTAACAATGTCATACTTACTTTTTATAAATATTCTTACATAAGGGTAAGAAATTATGCCGAGCGCCATAATCTCTAGTAAGGGACAAGTCACTATTCCAAAAGCTATACGTAAAGCTTTAAAGGTTGACGTTGGAGATCGGCTTGATTTTTATCTCACCAGTGAAAAGCGCGTAATTGTTTCTGCTGGTACTAATGATATTACTAAACTAAAAGGAATACTGCATCAATCTGATCGTCAACCTGTTAGTATTGAAGAAATGAATGTAGCTATTGCACGCCATAAATAATGCGATGTAAAAAATAATCATGTTCGGTATAGATACTAATATTCTGGTTCGTTATTTAACCCAAGATGACCCCAATCAGGCTAAAAGAGTAAATAAATTATTCGATATCGCGGTAAAAAATCGTGAAAAAATACACATTGACATTGTGGTTTTGTGTGAATTGGTTTGGGTATTGCGTGAAGCCTATGGTTTTAACAAAAAAACTGTAGTCTTAACCATAGAACAAATTTTAAGCGCTGCCCAATTTTCTATTCAAGATCGCGATATCATTTCACAGGCACTTGAAATATATAGCCAAAACAACGGCGATTTTGCTGACTATCTTATCGGTCTAAAAAATCGTATTCGCGATTGTAATATTACAGTAACATTCGATAAAGCACTTAAAAACAACCCACTGTTTTCATTACTCTAACCTACTAACTAGGTAAAGTTCTAGCTTATGCTATTAGAAGGTGTAGGCAAAGTCCCCCCACCAGTGGGTATATAAGCTCACGCTATGTTTTAATTGACGTATTATATTTATCCATATAATTGGCGATAACCGTGAAGATATTAGTTGCAAATAGAGGTGAGATTGCTTGCCGCATCTTGGCGACGCTGCGCGAAATGGGTATTGCCTCAGTAGCTGTTTATACTGAGCCTGATGCGCAAGCCGCTCATATTTTTATGGCCGATGAGTCGGTAAAATTAAACAATCCCAATGACTACAATAATTATTCGGCACTTTTAAATGCCGCCAAGCAAACTAAGAGTCAAGCTATCCATCCCGGATATGGGTTTGTATCTGAGCAGGTAGATTTTAAAAAGGCATGCGATGATGCTGGGGTAATTTTTATTGGGCCATCAATAGCAGCAATGAACCAACTTGGCGATAAGGCCAAGGCGCGTCAATTAGCCCAGAGTGTTGGGGTTAATGTAATTCCTGGGATTAATAATATATTAGATATAAATAGCTTAACTACCGCTGCGGCAGCTATTGGTTATCCACTTATGCTCAAGGCAGTATTAGGAGGGGGTGGCAGAGGCATTCGGTTTATTGAAAATCCTGATCAATTAGAGCCTGCTTTTAATGCAGCCACGCGTGAGGCAAATACTATCTGCAATGATAGTACTTTATTGCTTGAAAAATGCATTGTTAATGCTCGCCACATCGAAGTGCAAATATTAGCCAATGGTAAAAAAGTTATTGCTTTAGGTGAACGTGAATGTTCATTGCAGCGTCGTAATCAAAAATTAATCGAAGAGGCACCGGCAGTCGGTATTGCTGAAACGACACGTCAACATTTGATATCATCAGCAATTGCTATTGCCGAAGCTGCGCAATACAGTGGTGCAGGTACAGCAGAATTTTTATTAGATACTAGTGGTCAATATTATTTTTTAGAATTCAATCCCCGTTTACAAGTAGAACATCCTGTAACTGAGATGTTGACCGGTGTTGATATTGTGCGAGCTCAAGTAGAGCTTGCCTTGGGTGGTAAGCTGCCCGAGGGTTCATCAATACGAGGTCATGCTATTGAAGCTCGTTTATGTGCTGAAGATCCTTTTAATAGCTATGTGCCACAAGCCGGACGCATTGAAGTATTAGAGCTACCTCATCTACCTGGTGTAAGAATCGATAGTAGCCTATATACTGGTTCGATTATTTCTTCATATTATGATTCTTTACTATGTAAAATAATTGCTTGGGGACAAAATCGCGAACAGGCTCGCCAACGTTTATTAACTGCATTAAAAAATACAACTATATTAGGAATTATCACCAACCAAAATTTTTTAGTGCAACTATTAGAATCTGATTTATTTGCTAGCGGAGCAAGTTATACAACAGCGATAGACTCGCGAACATGGATAAGACCAGAATTGCCAGTATATGCTCGGGCAGCAGCAGAACAAGTTTTGCTGCAAAAGCATCGAAGTAATACTAATACTAAATCACAAATTAATAGTAATGAAGACTATGATATATATTCACCATGGCGAGTATTAAGCAGGTTTAGAATTGGCCAATGAGTTTCGTAATTATTGAACATAATGGTGTTAAGTATCGGGTGCCGATAGCTAATACCAATGCAGGCGTTTGGGTTGGTTTTGCTGGCGGCGCAGTTTTGTATCGTCCCCAAAAAGATACCAAAAAGCAGTCAAAACAAGATAAAGTTGTTGCTCCTATGACCGGCAAAATCATTGACGTATATGTACAAGAGGGTCAGCAGGTTGCTGCTGATGATATTTTAATAGTTATCGAAGCGATGAAAATGGAATATCGGCTTAAAGCACCACGTGCTGGAAAAGTAATTTCAGTAGATTGTAATCATGGAGAATTAGTTGATTTGGGTGCGGTGCTAATAACGATAAATACTTAATATATTATCATAATTTGTGTAAATCAGTCATCTCGACTAACTTCGCTCTTGAGCTAATAATTTAATAAACGCATTCTCTGGTAAAGCTTCTAGCGAAGCAACAACTATATCAGCAGACAATTGTGAATGATGTTCTGATAGTACACCAATAGAATGCATGCCGGCGCGTTTTGCCGCTTCAATACCTGCAGGGGCATCTTCAACAACAATACATTGTTTTGCCGAAATATTAAGTCGCCGCGCCGCTTCAATAAATACAGCGGGGTTTGGTTTACCTTCACCAACGTCATCAGCAGAGACAACAATATTTAAAAACTTACCTAAGCCAAGAGCTGCAAACGCCGCATCGATATTGGCATGTGGTGCTGATGAAGCAAGTGCTTGTTGCCAGCCAGTAGCTTGTAGACGTTCTAACCAAGCTGCAGCACCAGGCAGCAATTTTAGGCCTGCTGTTTTTAACATACCTCTATAGGTTTGTTCTTTTTTTTCGCTAATATTTTCTATGCGCTCAGCACTCATATCGACGCTAAATATTTGGCGCAGAATCTCATCATTGCGTTTGCCAAAATTTGTAGCGAATTCTTGTGTAGATAGGCGCTGTCCTTCTTGGGCAAGAACTTCACACCATGCTTGGTAGTGAATATTTGCAGAATCGATGAGAGTACCATCAAGATCCCAAAGTACGGCCATGTTTGATATAGTTGCAGTTGACATAGGTTTATCATACCACCCGTTGGTTAGATATAATTTGAATAATAGCGGCTCTTAATTTTACGTTATTATTCTGTCAAGCTCGATAATGTATATGGCGTGAATAAAAATTATTCGACACTCTTTTCGAATAAGCTCATCTAAAATTCCTAATTCTTAAGTTTTCTGTTCTTTAAATCTTCATTTTTATGTTTTGAACTTACGTATTTAAAAAACTTAAGAATAGGGAACTGGAAATGAAAGGCCATGATATAGCTGATAGACTGCTACTTTTATCTTTTCTTATTTGTGATCATATCTATTATGGTTGTGGAGGGTTATTTTTTTTTAAGGGTGTCGCTAGTACGCAAGGCTAATTTATTAGTACTTTTATTGTTTGTCTTCTTTATTATTTTAGAATTCGACACTTTTTGTCCTGAATTAGTTGGTAATGCACTTATTTGTAGCGTGGTGATTTTAG
>JAFGEK010000056.1 GCA_016931625.1 Deltaproteobacteria bacterium
CAAAAATACCATAATAACCTTTTCATCGTCACCCTCGCGAACGCGGGGGTCCATAACATATTGTTTTTACATAACATTCCTGGATTCCCGCTTTCGCGGGAATGACGTTATTGTTAGTATAATTATTAATATTATCGAGTTTTGCAAGTGGCTCTAGTTACAATTATTTGTTGCTCTCAAAGCTAACCAATAGCAACCATTCTCTTTATTGGCTTTTGTGCTGCTGCAATTAATTCTGGCGCTAACTCAATCTCAGGTCGCATATCACGTAAGCATAAATATAACTTTTCTAAAGTATTAAGCTTCATATACTCACAAGTGCTACAACCACATGATGCTTCTGTGAGGGTAGCTGGCGCCGCTACAATGAAATTCTTACTCGGTGAAGCTTTACGCATCTGATGTAAAATACCGATTTCAGTAGCAACTATAAAAGTCTGTACTGGACTTTTTTGCGTATAATCAAGCATAGCTTTAGTTGAACCAATATAATGTGCATGGCGCAGCACCGGTTCTTCACATTCTGGATGGGCAATGAGCTCTGCGCCAGGATTTTGTTCTAACAGTTCAAGTACTCGACGTTCATTAAAAGTTTCATGCACAACGCATGTCCCCGGCCATAAAACCATTTTTCGTCCAGTTTGTTCAGACAAATAGCGGCCAAGATTTTTATCGGGGCCAAATATAATAGGTTGTTCTTTAGGTATAGCTTCAATTACCGCTTTTGCATTGCCAGAGGTGCAAACATAGTCTGATAAAGCCTTAATTGCTGCAGTAGTATTAATGTAGCTTACCACTACGTGCCCTTTATGTTCTGCTTTAAATTTTACGAACTCTTCTTTTGGGCAGCCTTGTGCAAGCGAGCACCCCGCATTAACATCCGGCAAAATCACTTTCTTATCAGGAGAAAGTATTTTAGCGGTTTCGGCCATAAAATGTACACCACAAAAGACAATTACTTTCGCTGACGATTTTTGTGCCGCCCTGGCTAAAACCAAAGAATCTCCAATAGTATCGGCAAGATCCTGAATATCCGCATCCTGGTAATAATGTGCTAAAATGACTGCTTCACGTTCACGTTTAAGTTTTTCTATAGCTGCAAAAAGATCCTCAGGTAACGATTCTTCTGTGGTTTTTTGTAGCAATGTGTCATTTGCACTCATTAAAAATATCCTTCACAATCTACTTCTAATATAACAACTGCTCCATAATTTGCTTGTAATACCTGATTTGTCATGCATGTAAGGCAATATTATCAGTAAAGAAAGATGTTAATTAAATAAAAAGCATTAAAAACTTAAGCACAAACAATGATCGACTCACATTGTCATCTTGATAACGAAATTTTTGCTTCTGACCGTGAAGCCGTTCTTAGTCGAGCACGAGCTGTAGGTATTAATGCTATCGTTGTACCAGCAGTCGATGTTGCCTCGTGGCAAAATATTTTAAAATTAGCCCAACAAAACCATCAGCCTCAATGCTATGTTGCTTTAGGATTACACCCAGTTAGTCTACTATCTAACAACCAAGCCGATGATCTAAAAAACCTCATTAAATTAGATGCGCTCGCGCGCACGAGCAATATCGTAGCCATTGGCGAATGCGGTCTTGATGCTAGTATTGATCTTGAACTTGCTTCTTTTACTCGCCAAGAAATCATTCTTCACTATCAAATCGATTTAGCATTTGAACTTGATTTGCCGTTAATTCTTCATGCTAGAGGTAAAGCCGCTTATCGTAGGCTAGCTGCGTTACTAAATGAAACCGGTGTACCAAATGCTGGAGCGGTTATTCATTCATATAGTGGTGGCGTCCATATGCTGAGTGATTTTCAACATGATCACCTTTATTTTGGCGTTACCGGCCCGGTAACTTACCCTGATACACGTCGCGTACATGCCAGTGTACAAGCAATCTCATTACAACGTTTACTTATTGAAACTGATGCTCCGGATCAAACGCCTGTAGGTCATAGGCCAGGGCGCTGTGAACCCGCATATCTTAACGATATCGCCGTAGCAGTTGCGACAATACGTAATAAAAAAATTGAAAAAATTAAAGCAATAACCCAGGAAAACACTTGCGCGTTATTTCGAATTAACCCTTTGGTAAACACTCCATGAAATATCATATACATCATCGTTCTATATCATTACCTATTATTCTCGGCAGTATTGCTGTCGCCCTAACTATCGCTTTACTAGTTGGTTGGACCTTAGTTAGTTTACAAAATATCGCCATTACTCGACGCGCAGTACAAAATACTTGGCTGCTAATTGCTGGTTTGGTGTCGTTTAGCATTATTTTAAGTGTCGTTATATTATTTAGTGTTTTTTTAATTCACGAAATTCTTGAAGTTAGACGCCAAACAACCTTTATTGATTCAGTTACTCACGAACTTAAAAGCCCGTTAGCATCAATCAAACTTGGGCTTGAAACTTTAGCACGCCCTAATCTAACTGAGCCACAAGTTAAAAATTTACGACATATGATGCTAAGTGATGTTGATCGTCTTACAACTTTTATTGATGATATTCTTGAAGCTAGTCGTTTATCCCATGGTCGGCGCAGTTTTACCCTTTCAGAAGTATACTTAAATGATTTAGCCCAACGTTGCGTTGAAAGTTTATCTGCACGTTATAAGCTAAAACCTAATTCAGTAAAAATTAATATTGCTGATAATTTACTTATCAATAGTGATGCCACTGCAATTGAAACCATTATTAAAAATCTCTTAGATAATGGAATAAAATACTCAAATGATCCTATCGAAGTCATTATCTCTGCTAAAAATAATAAAAATGTAACCATTATTGAAGTAAAAGATCATGGCATTGGCATTGCGCCTAAAAATCAAAAACGTTTATTCGAACGCTTCTATCGCGTTCCTAACGAAATGGTATATAAACGCAATGGTACTGGCTTGGGGTTGTTCGTAGTAGCGTCATTAGTACGCAACCTTCAAGGAAGTTTGCGTGTTCATTCTGATGGTATTAAACAAGGCACCAGCTTTTGCGTAGAATTACCCCTGGCCAGCAAAACTACAAGAGGATCGATTTGAGTGACGAAAGAAAATATTTATTGATTGTCGAAGATGAAGAACATTTAGCTTCAGCGCTTAAATTAAATTTTGAACTCGAGGGCTATGATGTCGATTTAGCTCGTACTACTCGCGAAGTTGGCGCACTACTCATGTCAGCACCAGGTTATGATGCGATTATTCTTGATATCACGTTGCCTGATGGTAATGGTTTTGATTTATGCCGTCGTTTACGTGATGCCAATAACTTAGCACCAATTCTTATGCTGACCGCTCGTAATAGTGCTGAAGATCGCGTGCAGGGTCTTGACGCTGGTGCTGATGATTATGTCACTAAACCTTTTGAATTAAACGAACTACTAGCGCGGGTTCGTTCAATGCTACGTCGTCGACGCTGGGATGTAAATTCTGATAATGGTATTGGTGAAGCAGTACTTGAGTTTGGGACAGCACGAGTAAACTTTCAAACCCAAGAAGTATTAGTAGGTACAAACGCGGTGAAACTTACGACCCTTGAGCTTGAACTGCTACGTTATTTTGCACGCAACCCTGGTCGTGTTATCGGTCGTGATGAGTTGCTTGAAGAAGTATGGAAGCTTAAAAATTTTCCTAATACACGCACTGTAGATAATTTTATTGTGCGCTTGCGTAAACACTTTGAACCGGATCCCGAAAAACCTATTCACTTTGTGTCGCATCGCGGTTCGGGATATAAATTTATTCCATCGCCAAACTAAGCATTAAAAGCTAAAGTTGGCTCAAGTTAAAAATAATTTTTATAGCCTAACTATTGACGACATCTTGTATAAATGAGTATTAGCAGCACCACTGTTTTTGGCGGGCGCATAGCTCAATTGGCAGAGCAGCGGACTCTTAATCCGCGGGCTGCGGGTTCGATTCCCTCTGCGCCCACCAAAAGGGTATTTTCTGGACACATCCTTTACTGTAATGTCTCTAGCGCGCTTTAATTTTTAAGAGCAGGTCAGCTTGTTTGAAGTGAAAGAAAACATCCAAGCCGGTAGGCATTGGTGCTAGAGGTCAAGCCTAGCTTTCATGCTTTCTGATAGTTTTATTTATTTAGATAAAATAATAAACTTTAATAATTACCAAAGAAATTCAGTCACCCAGAAATATTCACCCAATCCTCTACCATCCATATCATCAGACAGTTGAAATCCATCAAATTCATGGTTTGCAAATGGTTCTAAAATAAATTTGGACATCTTACGATTATCAATTTTACTTTTTAACTCTTCATAATTTTTAATACCACATACGTCTGGCTTAATCACAACCACTATATTATTCTGTTTTCGTATTTTTTGACCCGCATCAACATCCATTACAAAAAAACGCGCTGCAAATGCATCATAGGTATATGGTTCTACAGAGTGTCTTGAAATTTCTTCTAAAACACCCTTTACCGTCCATTGTTGCTTTTTTTTATCTGTGGAATCATATATTATCTCTTGCAGTTTGGCTTCTAATGATGTTGTTCCATACCTGATTTTTCTTTTGCCCGCATAGCTTTTTAATGCTTCTATAACATTAAGAATATCATCCTCATACAATATATTTAAGTCATTATCAGTAATTGTTTGTTCGTTAATTATCTTCATACATACTTGCGAAATGGGTTTTTCTAAAAACTGACTTCGCTCTCTACCGTTTTTATTTCGATCAAGAGCAACAATATCTATATCGGTATAATCCCAATAAGAATTTGATGGTATAACCTTGCCAAGTAAAGATATTGTTTGTTGATCTACATAATCGGTGATTTCACCAAACAGCCGTTGTGGTGGCTGATTATCTATCCAAGTTCGCTCATGTTGATCTGAAACGTTATACACAATAATTGATTCAAGCTTATTTTCTTTTTTAATTTTCTCCATATCTTCTATTGCTAAGGCTATAAATGAATGGACGTCAATGCCATCATCACCAATCATTAATGGCAGACGATATTTATATGGCAATCTATCTTTAAGATAAGTCACCTGAAAATAGCCATTGTAGGCAAAATCATTATAAGTTTTTAAAGAAAACTCTTCATCAGTTATAGCCAAATAAAAGCCTAAGGTTTTATGATAACATTCATAACCATGAACTTTTAGGTAAAGGCCGCTCTCACGTATCTGTGCAAAGTTTAAAGATTTTATAGGTGTCTTTTCGTTAACATAATTTACGAACTTAGACTTTGAAAAATCAAGAAATGGTTGTTTATTAAAATACCAAGCAATAAAAGCAAAATAGTTACGTAAACTCTTTAGCGAACCTGATTTTTGTAAAAACTTAATTATATTTATGTTATCTGGCAGTTTCTTACTTAAATTTTCAAGTTCGATAAAAGCTTCTTTTGTACCTTCTGGGTACGTATCTATTGGCACCCCTACGGCAAGATAAGGTAAATCCTCTAACTTATTTTGAATACCCTTTAACAAAGGAGCATTTTTAACATAACTGAATGGCTTAGCCTGTTTAACTGTTTTGCCATCATAACCATGCTGTTTTACTACAGCCATTACCTCTTTTTGTTTTTGTTGTAGAAACTGCTGCCATGATTTGCGATATGTTATATGAACAACGCTTTCAAGCATTTTTAACGCGTTATCAAAATAACTAATAGTACCACCTAAAGGACTCTCATCATGATTAATTTTAACAATATCTGATGTCGATAATTTGATTGGTTCAACGCTTGGTGCACCAGGCAAATCCTTACGGACATCTGATAAGCTTTCAGCTAATATTATAACTTCATCACCTATAAATTTTATTGAGGCAAAAGCCAACCGTTGCCCTTCTTTGACCCATGTTAAATTAATGGCTTTAAATTTTTTATTATATTGTTTATAATATGGTGTGCATATTAATTTTATTACATCTACCGCAACATCATCAAACAAGCCTTCATTCGTTTGACGAATAATTGCCATATCAAGTTCATTTTTTAGACCTTGCAATTCGGGAGCATCCCAAATGCTATTATAGTGATTAGCCTCTTTGATATCTTGATTATCATCCTCAGCGTAATCACAAGATATTGTTATATTGTAGCTTGCTAATCCATCTTGAGTTTTTAAAGTAGCGTTATGCAATTGCTCGATTTGTGATTGCAGCAAGGTTTTACTGAGGTTATATAAATCATATTGATTTGACCATACCCCCAAAGGGTAGTTTTTAAGTAGCTTAAATATTTTATGATATTCAGGATTAGTCTCTATTATAGCTTTTTGCTCGTCAGCTTTAAGTAACCAATCAGGTTCGCCATCTACATCCGCATTTGCATCATGTTTTTTAACATATTGTTCACAAGCAACTTCAAGTTGTTTAACCGCCGCTTCAAAACTCGTGCCCTGAAATTTGCTAAGATCAATCGCTGGTAAAGCTGGTTTATTATCAACAGGTTTACTCATATGCTTTCACTATATTTTGCTTGCACCCCTTGCAAATATCTCGGTATCCGCTCACCTCATTATGTGATACAACGTGCAACTGTTTTTCTGTTTTGCTTATTGATTCATCGGTAATAAATTGAAAATGTTGCCAAAAATTTTATTCGCGGATTTAAAAACACCGTAAAATAAACTAGTTAGTGGAAAAACTAAGCCTAGTGATAAATGTGCATGAGTATCTGATTGATATGTTGACACGTATTGATAACGGTTGTTCTATCAAAAAACTTACCGAGCTTTTGTCTAAATATAGGCAACTTGCAAATTGATTTCGAATAACAATATTATACAATATTATTGTATTTTTTTTATTGAAAATCTACAATAACATTGTATTTTTACCATATGAATCATATAAAACGACATATACAACCAACTTCCCAGCATTTCTTTTTATTTGGTCCTCGGGGAACCGGCAAATCGACATGGCTGCATAATCACTATCCTGATGCAGCATTCGTCGACCTTTTACAACCTATACTATATCGTAATTTTTTTACTCGACCAGAGCGTTTAAGCGATTTCGTAAAGGCCAATGCGTATAAAAAAGTTATTATTATCGATGAAATTCAACGTGTACCGCAATTGTTACCCCTTGTGCATGCCCTGATTGAAGAATATCCGAATTTGCAATTTATTCTTACAGGATCAAGTGCCCGAAAACTAAAACGTACTAATACCGATTTACTTGGCGGGCGAGCGGGCGTGAAAAAAATGCATCCATTTACCATTGCAGAATTGGGGAACATGTTTTCCCTGGATTTTGTATTAGAAAAAGGCCTGATCCCGGTAGTCTGGAGTGCCGATGATCCCAACCAGGCACTTGAAGGATATATCCAGATTTACCTAGATCAGGAGGTGAAGGCCGAGGCAATTGTAAGAAATATCGAAAATTTCTCACGTTTCCTTGAGGCAATAAGTTTTTCACAGGGATGTGTAATCAATGTGGCGAACATTTCCCGCGAATGTCAGGTACAGGTTAATTCCGTTCGTAATTACATCGCCATTCTTAAGGATCTATTAATAGCGTCGACAATCACTCCATTTCGAAAAAGAATGAAACGTGGAGTAGTTGCGCATGAAAAATTCTATTTTTTTGATTGCGGACTTTTTCGAACGCTTCGTCCCTCCGGCCCACTTGACAAGCCGCAAGAAATTGACGGTATCGCCCTTGAAACGCTTGTCTATCAGAATCTCTGTGCCTGGGTTGATAATATTGATAAAGCAAAACTCCATTTTTGGCGAACGCAGACCGGATTGGAGGTTGACTTCATCATATATGGTCCTGAAGCATTCTATGCCATTGAAGTGAAAAACAGTGGCAAAATCAGGCCCGAAGATCTACGTGGGTTAAAAGCTTTCATACAGGACTATCCCGAAGCGACTCCGATTATACTCTATAGAGGGAATGAACGCATCGAAAACAAAAAAATACTTTGTGTAAATGTCACGGAATTCCTCCAATCATTCGTCTGAGTACCGTTGAACACATGATCTTAAGAAACATGTATTCAGAACTTTTTAATTCGATAATATCCTGTACAATCCCTTACTTAAGAAATAAGTTAGTAACTTTAGAAATACCATAGGCTTGCTTTGCCTTTTTAATTCTTCTGCCCTTAATAAAGTATTTTTTTCTGCTCCCCTATTTAAAACTCACGTAAAATCATCTAACTTTAACACTAATGATTATTAGTTGCAGCCGTCGCACCGATATTCCCGCTTTTTTTACACCGTGGCTCATGCAACAAATTGCCAACGGCTTCTGCGAAGTAGCTAATCCATTTAATCCTAAACAAATCTCACGCATTTCACTTAATCCCGAAGATGTTGATGTTATCGTATTTTGGACCAAAAATGCCGCGCCGTTATTACCATATCTATCAAAACTCAATCAACGCGGATTTGCTTATTATTTTCTATATACTATCACCGGTTATGGCCCAGCTATTGAACCGCATGTTCCTGCTATCGATGCGAGCTTTAAAACTTATCATAAATTAGCTGAGCTTATCGGCCCTGAGCGTGTAATTTGGCGTTATGATCCGATTATTTTTAGTGAACAGTTAAACCAAAAATTTCACCAACAGAACTTTACCCATATTGCAAAGCACTTGCATGGTTATAGTAAACGAGTAATCATTAGTTTTGTTGATCATCATTACCGTCATGCTAACAAAGGCTTGGCTACTATCAACAGCATTGATACTCATTTGCAAATCAATAAATCCATCTCTTCTACTATCGCACAAATAGCAACTAATTTAGCAGCAATCGCAGGTGATAATGCTTTAGATATTTATAGTTGTTCTGAAACCTTAGATCTTAATGCTAATGGTATCAAAGCCGGCAGTTGTATTGATGCTGAACTTATTCATAAACTTTTTAATAAACAAGTATCCTCAAAAAAAGATCCATATCAACGTAGTCAATGTAATTGTGTTAAAAGCCGTGACATCGGCGCTTACAACACTTGTTCACATGGTTGTATTTATTGCTATGCAACTTCAAGCAACAAACCGCAAAGTAGTATTAACAGTGTAAAACAATAAGTATTGTAATTTTAAAATCTACTCATTAATCGCATCAATAATCACATTAACTAACTCTTCACTATTAACACCGTAAGCGACTATTGCACGAGCTATCCCTAATAACATAGCGCGTGCATCAGGCAGATCCGCTGAAATATAGGCTTCGCCATTAAGCGCATTGGTCAAAGCCTCACGAGCCTTATCAGCATTGCCAGCAGTTAATCGCTGTATATTATTTATAAGTTCACTATCGTTAACACTGACCCTTGGCATTGATATTGGCATACCTGGTTCTTGTATGTCTAATGGCAACAGTGGACTAGTATCATCGCTACCGCTTACTATCGCGCCTAGGCCCAATGCTTCTTGTAATGTTTGTTCACTCGCTTGATTTGCTAGCGGTGTTGGTGAATCATTCTTTTTAGTCATTAACCACTCTTAATATACAAAACCCTTAAGCTGGGCGCCCTTAAGCTGGGCAAATGGTCGAACCATCATTGATGATAAGTAGGCAATATATCCGCTTCGACTTGTTGGGGAATTATCGCACCGGTATCTGGATCAATACATACATACATACGTCTCATACTATTAAGAACACCAGGTGTAGTATTGAAATCAGTAATCCAAAAACACATTAGTTTATCATCACGTTCGTGATCATAATCAAAATCGGCAAATGGGTCATCTTCACGCTGCCGCTCTTCATCTTCACGATCACGCTGATCATCTTGTTGACGTCTACGATTTTCTTCGTCGTCAGCTTCACGTCGTGTAATAGCCTGCTGCTCCTCTTCACGTCGTTGACGTTCAAGAGCCTTACGAATATGTTCACGGTTATTAAAAGCATCCCAAAAAAGATTTTCTAAATACCACGCCATTATAAGTTCTTGTGCATCATCGCGCGAAAGATGACCTTCTTTTAGGTCATCTGCGTCAGCAAGTAAAATATCACTGGGGCGGCGTGCAGCGGTACGTGCCCAATGCAGCAAATCACGTTTAGCTGGTATAGCTCTTCCTTGCATTGCATTAGCAAAACCGGCAGCGGCTTGATGTAATATTTTGTATATAATTGAACTTTCACTGCCACGCAGGCTTCTAACTGCCGACATCGTTCCTAACATGGCGATACCGCTTTTATATAAAGGGCCAAGTAAATGTGGTTTTATTCCCATTTCGCCATTACGCCCAGGGCCAATTTTTAACAATTCAGTACGCATAACCAATGCCAGTAGCTTGCCACGATCAATACCTAATTCAGCAGCAAGATCGGCTCGATTTTGCGGCAAAGCCCCAGCACGTACTAATCCCATAGGATCTTGAATACCAAGCTGCATAAGTTGATTGGCGAGCTTATCACCAAAAGTCATCTTCATGAGCATAGTACGCTGCCCAGGGCTCAACTGGGCTAACTCTCGCTCTACCAGCTTGGGTGCACGAAAACCGGCAGCGTTAATATTAACCTGTCGTTGCCCCAGCATTTCGGCAAGCAATGCCATTTCACCCTTGGGTGCTGCAAAACCAGCACGACTTTGCAAACCACCGCCGGGAACATGAGTTGCATGCTGCACAAATTGCACCCAACGCAAGGCTTGTTGCGGTGCTGTGCCATCACTAGCTTGGGTGCGGGCGCCTTCAGGAGAAGTAGCCTGGGGTAAAGTTTTTAACGCTTCACCACCATAGGCATTAGCTAACCGATTTACTAAAGTTTGAATAACCGGAGCCCCAACTAATGCCTGCGTAAGTGCCTGAGCTAAAGGTGTTGGCAATTGACCACGTAACTCGCGAGCAATGAAACGACCAAGAGCTTTTTGCACTTCATTCGAAAGGTTTTTTACGTCTATTTTCGCTAATTCTGCTATCCGCGCTTTATCTTTAGCTATATCACGAAGGAGCTGACGTACATCATCATCAGTAGCACGAGGCTTATGCATTTTTTCGCGTAATTGCTCGCGAATTGCCTCATCACTAATAGCACCTCTTCGATTATGAATTTCTGCCATACCTACGACCTTTATTTACTAGACCCTACAGGGCATAGGCAGCATTTGTCTAGCGTAGCCAAACTTTTAACTTCGGAGGATTGGCTAATGAGGCATTTGGCCAATCGTAATCATCAATGGGAGCATCAAAACCATTACCATTTTGGGTAAAACCATCAATAGTTCTATTTTCTGGTTGTACCCCTACAGCCATACAAAGATCACCTTCTGTAGTATTACCACCATCATTATTACTCGTATAAGGGAAACTACCCCCATGCTCATCAAATGGCATCACCCCGAAGATATTTTGTCGACAACTTTCAGTGGCGCCGTCCCAACGTTTAACCACAGCTTCGTAGATTTGTGCGTTTGCAATTAAGGTGTTTCCTGTGTTATGATTCCACCAAGTAGCCAATAATCGATTAGGCGGCATTTCCCATTTAACCCATCTTGTTCTATTGGTATTGCTTAAACGAATCATTTGCGCTCGATTTACCGCCATTGCCACTGCATCAATACATGCAAATGTGCCATCTTCAATTGTATCGGTTAACAAATTGTTGACATTATTTTGATTACGCAGCCACATATTAGTCATATCAAACTTGCCAGCTACCTCACCTATTAAGGTCCAGCCACCACCGCTCATATCGCAATAAGTTTGTACTGGTGTCGCAGATGCAACTCCCCCAGCTAATACCCAATAAATGTCATTAGTAGCTTCACCACCGGAAAGTTGTAAAATTTCAAAACAACTACCTGCGGGATTTTCAGCAGAACCCGGAAGAATATTATCGCCACAATGGCCGATTTCAGCCCCCAAACCACCGCAAGTCTGATTATCAGGGCATTCTCCGCAAAAAACCCAGCCACCGCAATTATCTGAAAGCGCACCACACTCCCACCCAGCTTGTACACAATTTGGAACAATGCAATTGTCTTGTCCGATTAAAGTGTCAACAAATTCACACCAATTATCGCCGCAAATTTTTTTACAATAATCCTCTTCATAGCATCCATAGCCCTCAGCACAATCATCATTATTGTCGCATAAAAATTTGACAGATTCGTCATCAATGTTAGGAACATCAACTGAGCATGCTGAAAATACCACCACCAGCAACGATACCTGGATGCTTCGCTACATCATTGGCAGCCTCTTTCATTCTTTGTTTGCTAAGGTGAAAAAAAAACTTCTAACTGCTCAAGTTGATTAATTTTAACACAAATGCTTTTTCAAAGTAAAAATGATTTAATAATATTGCGTAAATATGATAAAAAATCCTTTTTTAAGCTACTTGCAAAAGTCGATATAATTTACAATTATAACTAAAATAACATCATTCTAAGCGCAAACTTACAATCTAAAATGTTTTTTAATATCAACCAGTTATATACTCCCACTCGCGCTGACTCTTGATCTCATCTCTGTAAATGATCGATTTTATTAGGCTTTACTGGATGCCCTCTTTCGAGGGCATGACGTAGAGAGTTTTACGAAACTCCTCGTCATTCCTACGAAAGTAGGAATCCAATTCCGATAAAAGTGAAGAATGAGACTAAGAGTCAGCACTCGCGTGGGAGTGACGAAAATGGGTGGTGGTTCGACTTTTACATGTGGCTCTCTTATTAATAATTATCTGTTCGATTGTATAAATTATTTTTCTCGACTGAATATCTATTTTAAATTTTTAGTAAAACTAATCATCCAAAGAGATAATAGCAAGTGTACTCCTAATATAAAGGCCACTAGCCACTCATTTTAAGGTTTCGCCATGACTAAGACCGTCACCACTGGACCCCAAAATTTCCAAATCGACAACAATAGCCAAAATGATCCATCGCTTTTAAAGCTACAGAAAAAAAAATTAACAGGTTATGAAGCACTTAATGAACAACTACTAAACATGTCGTTTGGGCAAGCATCCTCTGTTATTTCTACGCAGATTTCGTCATTTAATGCCAACGACAACAATGAATCCGATATTCCCCCAGCTATGGCTGAAAGTCTGATGTCATTTGCATCAACTATTTCACAAAATTGCCATGTAACTAAAGATATCGCTCTTAAAGGTTGGAGCAGATGTTTTGCCTCAATGCCTAAAGGCGAAATACCGCAAGATGTTAATGCCTTGGTGCAGCATGTGTTGCGTCAATCATACATGGAAACCACAAACGATTTACGCTTTTATGCTCAAAAAGTTCAATTTTTTAACGATCTAAAAGCTTCTATTCGAGACCATTTAGCAGATTTACGCAAAGCCAAACTATTGGTTGAAGAATGGGAAGTTGAAAATAATCGCCTAACTAGCGATGCTCAATTTGAAACAAAAACTACTGAAGAAATCATCTCAACAACATCCGTTGATGTTGATACAGATGTAAGTATTAAGGTTAAAAAAGAAGCATTGGCATGGGATGATCCACGACGCCGAAGAAGTGACCCATTACTAATAGACTTAGATCGCGATGGAGAAATAGAGCTAATTAATATAGAAGATGACAATGGCTTTTTACTTAATCACACCGAAACCGAATTAGACCCTATTATTGAAACTGATAAAAATGCTGTTGATCATAACGTAATTACAACTGATGGTATTAATGAGATAACTACCACTACCACTACTACTACTACTACCACCACTACTACTGAAAGAACCCAAATTTCTGAAACACGCTTCACTCAATGGGCTGCGCCAGACGACGGCGTGTTAGTCATGGATCGCAATGGCAACGGTCAAATCGAAGCCGAAGATCTGTTTGGTGATAAATCTGTAACCGGTCGCGATGCTGCAAATGGCTATGAAGATCTTGCCGCTTTAGACACTAATAACGATGGTATTGTTAACTCTGAAGATGCAGACTTCGCTAATCTTAAAGTATGGCAGGATCGTGATGGTGATGGTCAGATGGATGACGGCGAAAGCCTAACTATGCGTCAAGCCGGTATTGATGGAATACGCACCAATTATGAAAGTACTTCAGATGAAACTTTGACAGAAGTTGGCACCTTCCGCTCGACTCGCGCTGTTGAACTTGAAGAAGAGATGAAAAAATATCCACCTGAAGCTTTCTATTTCAGTGATGTGTCCACAGATTTTCAACTTGATGAAAATGGCCAGCCAGCATTTAAATATAACATTAAAGGTGATCCAAACATTCCTTATGGTGATCCTAATTCTGCACGTTTAACCCCAGAAGACTACGAAACCGAAATTAAAAATTACGAAGAAAAACTAAACACTGTTGGTGATGATGCCCAACTAGCCAATCTTGATCTGCAAAATATGCTGCAAAAACAGCAACAAACACTGCAAATGATGTCGAACATTTCAAAAGTGCTGTATGATACCGCTATGGCAATAGTTAGAAAGATCGGTGGCTAAGTTCTGGCAATTTTCCACTCTTTATACCTCTGAATTTTTCATCATTTTAGTTCTTTAAAATAATTATATCAAATAACCTCTTAATATTTATGTATAATTAGGCAGTTAGCAAATAGTTAAGTTATTCGATTGACATTGTTGTCTATTATATATTAATGCTTAATAAATTGAATTATGGCCAAACATTTTTTCATTTAGTCAGGTAATTATGGAGAATCAAGTAAAGTTTGAATTTAGTCAGGCACATTTTGAAACCTTAGCTGATATATTGGAGAAGTAATCAGTGAAAATGTCTACCAAAGGCCGTTATGGCCTGCGCATTATGATAGAGCTAGCTAACAATTATGGCAAAGGTCCACAGTCGGTTGAAACAATAGCTACTCATCAACATATATCAGGCAAATATATTCACGTTATTGCAATGAATTTAAAATCGGCCGGTTTGCTCCGTACAGTTCGTGGACCTAATGGCGGATATGAGCTAGCAAAAAACCCATCGGCAATTACTGCTCTTGACATTGTTTTGGCACTTGAAGGTAAAAATGCACCAGTTGATTGTGTGATTAATGCTGCATACTGTTTACGGGCAAACGCATGTGTAGCTCGCGATCTCTGGTGTGATATTGCGACAGCTATTGATAATGTTTTAGCTGGACAAACAATTGAGCAACTTGCTCAAAAACAACAAGCTTACCTTGATACCCGTCATTGCTACACAATTTAAGAATTAATGGAGTCTTTTATGGTCGCCCCAAATAATGACATAAATAAAAATATAAAAGTCGCGGTGGCCATGAGTGGTGGTGTGGATAGCAGTGTTGCAGCAGCCTTGTTTTGCGCTCAAGGTTATCAAGTAATTGGAGTTACCTTGAAACTCCAACACACAAATAAGAATACCCCAGACCACTCAACAATTACTGGGTGTGCTAGCGATGCTAATACACGTGCAAAATCAGTTGCCGAGCAGCTTAGAATAAAGCACTACATAGTAGATGGTAGCAGTGAATTTGAGCAGTTGGTGTTACGTCCAAGTTGGAATGAATATAAAAAGGGACGCACCCCTAGCCCATGCTTAATATGTAATGAACATATTAAATTTTCAATGCTGCTAAAATGGGCAAATGCAATGGGTGCTACTAAGCTTGCCACCGGGCATTATGTACGAATAATTAAAAATATTGAAGATACTTTTCAACTTTTGCGAGGGCGCGATAGTATTAAAGACCAATCATATTTTCTTGCTGGTCTTAACCAATATCAATTAGGTTCCGTGCTCTTTCCTTTAGGCGAATTTACTAAAACTGAAGTACGCGCCATGGCACATAAGTTAAACCTCGCAACATCTACAACTAAAGAAAGCCAAGATGCATGTCTGGTTGGTTCTGATGTCTCTTTTGCCGAAAAGTTGCGTGAATTTTTCGCGGGCGAAAATATTGGTGGGCCTATTATAGATACTAATGGCATAAAATTAGGAGAGCATACAGGTATTCATAAATTCACCATTGGGCAACGCAAAGGACTTGGGGTTGCCTCACTAACGCGTCGTTGGGTGTGTGCAATTAATCCCGCAGATGCTGCGGTAATAATTACTGATGATGAAGCAAAGCTTAATGGTGACTATCTACGCGCACACGATGTTAATTGGGTTAGTGGATATGCTCCGAGAGATGAATTAGATTGTCAGGTTCAAATTCGTTACAATCATAAACCAGCCCCAGCAATAGTCACTACTAATACAGATAACAGTGTGGAAGTAAGGTTTAAACAAAAAGTACGTGCTATTACCCCTGGACAAGCTGCAGTTTTTTATGATGGCGAACGGACGTTAGGCAGGGGGTGGATTAGTGTTTAATAGTTGCAGAATATCTATTAAAGATATTCACCTCTGGTTGCGTGAGGAAAATCAAAAAAACTTAGAAAAGCTCTGGCAAGAGGCTGACCGAATACGCAGTGCTAATGTCGGAATTGCTGTTTTTTTACGGGGATTAATTGAAATTTCAAATTATTGTCGGCAAAAGTGTCACTATTGTGGATTACGTGCTGAAAATCGTCAATTACAGCGCTATCGTATGTCAACAGATGAAATACTTATCTGTGCTCGACAAGCTAAAAAGTTAGGTTATGGCACGGTGGTTTTGCAAGCTGGTGAAGATGCGGGCATTACCCAGGACTGGATGACTGCTCTTATACTAAAAATAAAACATGAAACTGGGTTAGCAATAACTCTAAGTTTAGGTGAACGCAATCTTGATGAATTACAAGCTTGGCGCATTGCTGGTGCGGATCGCTATCTATTACGCTTTGAAACTTCAAACCAAAAGTTATTTAAACTTATACATCCTGGCCGCATCGGCTCATCTACTACTAGTGATCGCATTTACTTGCTTAAAGAGTTGCGTCGTATGGGTTATGAAATCGGTAGTGGGGTCATGATAGGTATTCCGGGGCAATCATACGATGATTTAGTTGCTGATTTAGAGCTATTTCAAGAACTTGATCTCGATATGATTGGTATTGGTCCATTTATCGCGCATCCCAACACACCGCTTGGTAATCAGCAAAACGACCTCTATTTGCCTGCAGAACTGCAAGTACCCAATACTGAATTAATGACTTATAAGGTGCTGGCTTTAACTCGCTTAGTTTGCCCACGCGCAAATTTGCCAAGCACTACAGCCTTGGCTTCACTAAATTATGAGCAAGGTCGTGAGTTAGGTCTTATGCGCGGAGCTAATATTGTAATGCCTAATCTAACCCCCCCGCATTATCGAAAACTATACGAAATTTATCCTGCTAAGGCTTGCATTCGTGAAAGCTTTGAACAGTTTCATGCTATAATAAAAATACGCATTGCCTCAATTAATCGTAGCATTGGCATTGGTCCGGGCAGCGCTATAAAACGATAAATTAACCAGGGAGTCACACAAATGACAGACAACGCTAACGATGTTATTTGGCAACAAATTCGTGAAGAAGCTAAACGTGAGGCCGAATTTGAACCTGCTCTGGCAAGTTTTCTTTATACTGTAGTTTTAAGTCATGAACTTCTTGAAGATGCGCTTAGTTACATTCTCGCCAGTAAACTAGGTTGCACTACGGTTAATGCTTTAACTCTACGCGATCTAATAAATGCAGTATTTTCAAAAGATCTAAAAGTCTGTACCGCTTTTCGTGCTGACTTGCAAGCGGTTTTAAGTAGAGATCCTGCTTGTTGTGGTTACTTAATACCGCTGCTTTACTTTAAAGGCTTTCAAGCGCTGCAAGCGTACCGCGTGGCAAACTATTACTTTGTTAATAACCGTAAGGCTCTAGCTTATCATATTCAAAGTCGCGTCTCTGAAGTATTTGCAGTTGATATTCATCCAGGGGCGCGTATTGGCAAAGGTATTCTATTTGACCATGCTACTAGTGTTGTTGTGGGTGAAACTGCTGTAGTCGATGACGATTGCTCATTACTACATGAGGTTACATTAGGTGGTACCGGCAAAGATAGCGGCGATAGACACCCGAAGGTTCATCGAGGTGTAATGATTGGGGCAGGCGCAAAAATATTAGGCAATATTGTTATAGGTGAAGGCGCAAAAATAGGTTCGGGTAGTGTAGTACTTAAAGATGTTCCCCCACACTGCACGGTTGCCGGTGTACCAGCACGCCAAGTTGGGGCTCCTACATGTGACCTACCTGCTTTAGAAATGGATCAATCACTAGAACTGTAAAATTTTGACAATCCTTATTTGATTATATTGGTAGGTTTGCCAGGAATTAGTTGTTCTTTGGTCGTCGTAATTCCATGTAGTATTACTACGACATGCCACCAGCATTTGCGGACATTTACCCGTGCTTATACTGCGGACATATACCGTATCAGTAACAAGGTAACAATCAGCCCTTGCCAAATTAGTAATTATGGTGTAGTATAAATACTCTGTGAAAAATGGCATTACTAGAGCCAAGCCCGCCACGGTTAAAACCGACGCAGCCTTTCTCTACTACAGCAACAATTCGCAGTGCCACTAACGAGACAACATATACAATTTAAATATCCACTATTTAAATTGCGCAGAGGAAGACCACAATGAATTTCTTAAATAAAAGTGATTGGTATTTTTATAAGAAGCAATAGCTTAATTTCATAACTTGCAAAAAGCATACTCGCTATTCTCGCGTCGAGTAGTGCAGCAATGAATTTTGAGTAATTCAATTTAAGTAAATTCTTTAGAAGATCGAAGGCTTCATGAAAATTTTACTTACGTCAGTATTTGGCCCTTTTGGTGTAGATGATGCTTATGGTCGTAAAGAAAACATTATGGAGCTTTTTCATAACCAAGTAACAAGAGAACAAGGTGTATTTTCTTTACGTTTTAATCATCCAAGTTTTGGACTTCATTTTCTCGCTGAAAATATTTCAGCCTCGACAACAGTGTTGGATTTTCCATCACAGCAAAAATTTATAAAAGAAATTAAACAAAATTATGATTACGTGGGTATTTCTTTTATTGTTCCCAATTTTATCAAAGCGAAAAAAATGGCGGAGTTAGTACGAAAGTACGCGCCCAACAGTAAAATTATTCTAGGTGGGCATGGTGTTCGTATCCCTGGAATAAAAGATAAGATTACTCACGATTTTATTTGTCAAGGAGAAGGGGTTCGTTGGTTACGTCGTCTGTTAGGCGAAGATGTTAATCGTTCTATTAAACACCCCATAGTGTCATCTGCCTTTTCTAAAAAAGTCATGGGGGTACCGCTTAAATCCGATACTGCCGTGCTAATCCCTGGTTTAGGTTGTCCTAATGCTTGTCGTTTTTGTGTAACTAGTCATTTTTTTGATAAGAAATACGTACCATATTTTTCTACAGGTCAGGAGCTTTTCGATATCTGTGTTGAAATTGAAGAAAAGATCGGGGTTAATGAATTTTTCATCATGGATGAGAATTTTTTAAAACTCCCTGATCGAGCTCGTGAACTTCTGCAACTTATTGAGAAACATAATAAGTCTTATCAATTTAGCATTTTTAGCTCTGCGGAGACGGTTGCTGCTCTTGGTGTTGAATTTCTCTGTCGTCTTGGAGTCAATTTTATCTGGTTAGGTATAGAATCAAAGCAAGAGATTTATGAAAAAAATCGTGGTCTTGATCTCAAATCTATGATTAGCCAACTACGTGATCATGGTATTAGCGTATTGGCTTCGGCTATTCTTTTTCTTGAGCATCATGACAAACAAAGCATTTGGGAAGATATCCGCTTTGCTGTAGAACAAAACTCTGATTTTGTTCAGTTCATGGGACTCGGCCCAATGCCAGGTACCGCGCTATACGAAGATTATCGAGATCAAGGAATATTGCGAGAAGATTTGCCATATGAAGAATGGCACGGACAACACCAAATTTGGTTTCATCACCCAAATTTCAGTGCATCAGAATCTGTTCATTACTTGCGTGAGGCTTTTCGCTACGATTACAATATTCAAGGTGCATCGCTTTTACGAATATGTGACACAGTAATTCGCGGTTATGAACATCTTAAACACTGTCGCGATCCCATGCTGATAAAACGTTGTGATGATTTAAAAACAACAGCTAAATACTATAGAGCGGCGCTTTTGGCTTTAAAAAAGTTTGCGCATAACGCAAATGCTCGTATTCTAACCCAAAAGGTTACTGAAAAATATGATACTGCTTTAGGCCCGGCAACATTAAAGCAAAAAGTGCAAGCCCTTTTAATGTTACTTTACGCTATGCGTGAAAAATTTCGTGTGTCTTTAAAACGAAATGTTTATCAGCCTAAAATTATTACTACTAGGTATCAACGACCAATTAAGAAGGCTAATGCACTTCTGCAACTCGTTAAGAAGTCAACTAAAAGTCGTTTTAATCTTGATATTAATTGGAGTGCGCAGCCGACAGTGGTGACACCTAGGGGATTGATGTACAAAAAAGAGGCTAAACAGCTAGCAAACGCTATTAAAAAATATTTAATTGAAGAGCGACGTGGTGTAGTCGTTCGGCTTGAAGGTTTGATGTTGGTCAAGAGTGCAGCTTTGCATTCATTTTTACGACGAGTGCGAGATTACCAGCAACAGGTAACTGTAGTTCTTGAGCATGAAGTCGAAGTAGTGCGTCAAGCCATTAAAGAACTGCCTGAAGAGTTATCATCTCTTATACAAATAAACGTATAAAATATTTAGAGTGTATAATTAAGTAAGGCGTATGATTTTAAAAAACAATGTAGCAAAATTAGGGGGTGTCCCTAAATGTTGGACTTAAGAAGTTCACGAAAGCAGCGTAAACGATGGCCGCGCGCTTAAGTAAAATCATGCTGAGGTTTGCTAGTGGCAAAGCGCAGGCAGGATTTTTGCGAGCACGCGGTCGTAAGTAGCGGATTTCGTGAAGATCGACGTGAGACATTTAGGGACACTCCCTGATATTTGTAACAAGCCAATAATTTCGCAAAGCCTACAATTTTGTAGGCAAACTCGAGATTGGTTTTAATCACCGTTAGGAAACTACGGTATCTATTGGAGAAGAAATGTCTAAGAAACTTTTTATAGGTGGTATTAATTGGAATACTAATGAAGATGAGCTTCGACAAGCCTTTGCACAATTTGGCGAGATTTCTGATTTAAAAATTATTAGTGAACGTGATACAGGCCGTTCACGAGGCTTTGGTTTTATAAGCTTTGTTAATTCTAACGACGCTAATAATGCTATAAATGAAATGAATGGAAGAAAATTGGCTGGTAGTATTTTAAAAGTTAACGAGGCACAAGAAAAACCCACGGGTGGCAATAGGTCTTTTCGACCTGGCGGTAGACAAAACAATAACGGTGGTAGAAGCAGAGATTGGTGAAACGCAAATATCTTTTCTTTCTTATTTGTCATACTAAGCCCTATATTAAGGACCCTCTGGCATATATTCATTAGCTTATAGAGCCAAAGGCTTCTAAAGGAGAATTGTAATGGCGATGAGGTCTAAAATGTCTCAAATGAAGCGCCAACGTGAGCTCCGTAAATCAGAAAAAGCTGCGCAAAAACGGGCCAAACGTCATAAATCCATAAAAAAGCAATTGCCAGATTTTACTGAGGATATCGCTTGTTTAAAAGAACCAAGCGATAAAAACGATAAACTAGTTTATAAGGGCGAAGTTGCAATTGAGCAAATGCCGGATACAGCGATGCCAATGATGACAAATGATGAATCTATCCCGTCAATATTTAATTTTACCAACAATTTATTTTTCGAGACCTCTAATATGAAATCATGCCCTGAGTCATCTGATTATATAATTGCATACTGCGGTGTTTGTCTTAATAAAATTGCACATGAGATTATTGTGTCTAAAGGCGACAAACCAAAACGTGTAAGATGCCTTACCTGTTCTAATATTCACCCATATCGCGTCAAACCTCCAGTAGCAAACAAGCAAGCAAAAGAGGTTGCCGGTCGATACCAAAGTTTAATGAAGAAAAGTAAGGTTTCGCATGCAAAGAAATATCAAATGGGAGTAAGCTTTTACGATAATGACCAGATTGAACATGACAAATTCGGAGTGGGATTTGTCACTCGTGTTTTGTTTGATGGCAAAATTGAAGTACTTTTTTCAAATGGAAAAAGAACTTTGGTACATAAGCGTTAACTTCAAATAAACGCACTTTCAATACACCTTTTTGTTAGTCTCAGGCGAACCTAACCTAACCGGTGCCAGACACTCGAATGGGAGCGGGGGCATATTGCATTAATATTTTTTCATTCTCATTTTGCAATACGAGCATTTTGTGTTAGCCACTGATTTACTATGCAGCCAATCCGCGTCATTGAAGTTATGCTCAGCCAGAGCGCCGCTGTAAGCCCTACAAGTCCTGCCGTTCCAGAATATAGCTTTTGGCAAGCAATTATGGATGCTGGCATGATCGAAAAGGCAGTATTGGTAATTTTGCTTGGTTTTTCAGTAATTAGCTGGGCGATTATCTACTTTAAATGGCGAGGCGTTAAACGCGCTTATCGTGAAAGCGAGACTTTTCTCGACTCATTTTGGAATTCAAAACGCCTTGATGCCATTTATCAACGCTCTGAAACCTTATCGGCGAGCCCTGTATCACAAGTGTTCCGTGCTGGTTATATTGAACTTGCTAAAATAAAAAAATCGGGCAAAAGCGAGGGAGAAAAAGCTGTCACTGAGACTGATATTGGTGACCTTGAAAGCATAGAACGCTCGATGCGACGTACCGCCGCCGCAGAATTAACTAGTATTGAAGCCTTGGTGCCATTCTTGGCTACCACTGGTTCAACGGCACCTTTCATCGGTTTATTTGGTACGGTTATCGGTATCATGAATTCATTTCAAAGTATCGGAGCAGCAGGCAACGCCAACTTGGCTACAGTCGCACCAGGTATCGGCGGCGCTTTAGTTGCAACTGCTTTTGGTCTATTTGCTGCAATTCCAGCAGTTATCGCTTATAACTTCTTTTTATCTAAAATCCGGGTACTCGATATCGAGATGCAAAATTTTTCTTCTGATTTCTTAAACATCGTTAAACGCCACTTCTTTTAATTTTTTTAAGAAAGATCAGCATGGCTGGTGGTACACAAAATCATGGTCGTTCGATGTCGGAGATTAATGTCACGCCACTTGTTGATGTAATGTTGGTTCTACTCATTATATTTATGGTTACCGCCCCCTTAATTCAGCAAGGTGTTGCTGTTGATTTGCCTAAAACTCATGCTCCTAGCCTCGACATTAAAGCTGACCGCGTAGTACTCACCATCACTCGCGAGCAAAAAATATTTTTAGGTGAAGTCGAAATACCCTATGCCCAATTGCGAGCTAAAGTAAGTAACAATATAAAATTAAAAGCTGACCGCGAAATTTATTTACATGCTGACCGAGCATTGCCATATGGATTTGTTGTTGATGTAATGGCTATTATGAAAGATGCTGGGGTAGAAACACTGGGGATGGTGACAGATCCCGTGTCGGTCGTAAAACCTTAAAGAATTTTTAACCAATTGAGGGGGTGTCCCTGTAATGTTGGACCGAGAGATTCACGAAAGCCGCGTAAACGAGGGCCACGCACGCAGCAAAATTTTGCTGAATTTTGCTGGTGGCAAATTGCAAGCAGAATTTTGTGAGTACGTGGGCCGCAAGTCGTTGATTTCGTGAAGATCGACGGGAAACATTCAGGGACATCCCCTAGTTTATAATGATAATTAATATTATTATACTGGGCAATTAATGCTAACTAACAGAAATTCACAAGGTTTATCACGGGTAATTGTGATCTCAGCAGGTGTTCATGTTGCCTTTTTTTGCACTACTATCACGCTAGCTAGCTTTCAGTCCAAACCTAAAAAAGCCGCTGAACAAATTTTAATAACTAAACTCGTACGCTTAGGCAAAGAAAGACCCGCACATTATTTGCCACGCAAAGTTGCTGCTGCCCCAGCTAAAACAGCTCCCGTGGCAATCAAGCCGAAAACATCAAGTGCAACAAGTACTCCCCAAGAAAAACTACCTTCTGCACAAGAGCGCATCAAACAACTTTCACAAACCGCCAGAGCATTAGAACGTCTGAAGTCACAAACCGGCGAAGAACCAGAAGGTCGTGCAGATGGTGTAAGCAATGGTGAAGTAACTGATGCTTTAAATGCTGTTGCTGGCAATATGTATGCAACTGAAATCGTACGTTGCTTGCAACAAAACTATGACATTATGGGAATTAACTCAGAATCAATCAAAAATCGTAGTGTTGGTGTCTTTCTTCGCATTGAGCGAGATGGTACTTTTATTGATCATAGAATTGAGCGCAGCTCTGGTCTTAAAGCATTTGATCGAGCAGTTGAACGCGCTATCAAATTATGTGGTAAGGTCTCTGCACCACCGAAGCCTTTGCGTGAACGTGTACGAAATGATGGCATTGAAGTGGAGTTCAAACTGTGAATTTTATTACTTATAACTACAGAAAATTATTACATCTTTTTTTCATATTGGCTTTGGTGTGCAGTGCTAATCCTGCTCGTGCACAACGTTTGCATATTATTGTAGGTGGCCCCAATTTTCGCCCATTTCCAATTGCTGCTCCCAAAATTGCCTCAGTTGGTAAATCATCATCTACCCGTGAAGCGGCTGAACTTACTGAGATAATACAACAAGATGTAGATTTAGCGCGTTCACTTGAACTTGTACCGCCTTCAAGTTACCTCGTTGCCACTAATGATACTTGGCAAAATCCACGCTATCAAAATTGGGTAAACGTTGGTGCCTCTGCATTAATACGAGGTATTGTTGAAAAAGTAGGTAAAAATATTAAAGTAAGTTTAAAACTATATGATGTAATTTCGCAGCGTGAAATATTAAATAAGGTATATCAAGATAAACCTACAAAAACCGCGTATATCAGTCACCAATTTATCGATGCTGTCATTATGCTGCTTACCGGTGAAGAAGGTATATACTCGTCAAAAATTGCTTACATAAAAAATACCCGTAAAGCCAAAGCGCTTTACAATTGTGACGCAGATGGTCGTAATCCTAAACGCATCACTGATAGCGATGTGTTAAATTTGCTGCCCGCCTGGGATCCAACCGGCAGGTTTATTTTATTTACAAGCTACCTTAAGGGTAACCCTGATCTTTATCGCTTTGATCGCAGCAATAACAGTATGCAAGTTATTTCATCCCAGCGAGGTTTAAATACCGGAGCCAAAGTATCGCCTGATGGTAAGCATATTGCATTAACTCTTTCTATCGACGGTAATACTGAAATCTATGTAATGGACACTAATGGCAAAAATCTACGAAGGCTTACCGATAGTTGGGGACAAGATGTTTCCCCTACCTGGAGTCCTGATGGTCGTCGAATAGCTTTTGTTAGTTCGCGTTCAGGTAATCCTCATCTTTATATCATGAATGCCGATGGCTCCGAAGTGCGTCGTTTAACTTTTCAAGGTAATTATAATCAAGAACCAAATTGGTCACCACGAGCTGGTGGTCAAATAGTATTTACCGCACGTGACGAGCGTCTTAAATTTGATATCTTTATTGTCCATCCTGAAACTGGTGAAATAACCAGGTTAACTCAAGATGATGGAGATAATGAAAGCCCCTCTTTTTCACCTGATGGGCATCAAATTGTATTCATTTCTACTCGTGCTCCCGGAAGCAGTCGCAAACTCATGATTATGGATGCCGATGGAAAAAATCAACGTCGAGTTTCTTTTGATTTAGCTGAGTATGAAATGCCAGCCTGGGGTCCACGTTTAGGTTACCAGTAATATTATCTGCGTCGCAATGCGTCTATACGTTTATTGTTGCTATGTTGAGTAATCGTGCCTATTTTACTATATTGCTTTTTTAGGGACACCCCCTAATTAGAAAAAATTTTTACTTAAAAATTACCACCAATTTCTAGTCTTGTAGGCATTATAAGGTGTGCAAAAATTATATTATGAGGCCATTATGACTATTACTGACCCAAATTACGTACGTATTTTTGACACTACACTACGCGATGGTGAGCAATCACCTGGCGCCACCATGACTTCACAAGAAAAAATGCAAGTAGCGGTGGTATTAGCACGATTAGGCGTCGATGTAATCGAAGCTGGTTTTCCTGCTGCCTCACCTGATGATCTTGAAGCTGTACGTTCTATTGCTTCCAATATTGGTCAAAATAAAGGTACTGAGTATACTCCATCCGGTGAACCTCCTATTATATGTGGTCTGGCACGTGCTACTAAAGGCGACATTGATAAAGCTTGGACTGCCGTAAAAGAAGCTGCTCATCCACGTATTCATACTTTCATCGCCACTTCTGATATTCACTTAGAACATAAGCTACGTATGAAGCGTGAAGATGTGTTAGCCCGTATTAGCGATATGGTAAATTACGCCTGCAGTCTCGGTGCTGAAGTTGAGTTTAGTCCTGAAGATGCTGGTCGCACCAATCTTGATTTTTTATGTGAAGCGGTTGGTTATGCTATTAAAGCCGGTGCCACCACCATTAACATACCTGATACTGTTGGTTACACTGTACCAACTGAATTTGGTGAAGTAATAGCACATTTACGTAAAAACACTCCAGGTGCTTATAAAGCAATTATTTCGGTACACTGTCATAATGATCTAGGTTTAGCTACGGCAAATAGTCTTGCTGGGGTTATGGCAGGAGCTCGTCAAGTTGAAGTAGCTATCAATGGTATTGGCGAACGCGCCGGTAATACTTCGCTTGAAGAAATTGTAATGATTTTACATACGCGCGCAAGTCACCTTGGATTTAAACATGGTATTGATACGACGCAGATTACAAGGGCATCAAAATTAGTTTCAAGTTGCACGGGCATTGCAATTCAGCCCAACAAAGCTATTGTTGGTGCAAACGCTTTTGCTCACGAAGCCGGTATTCATCAAGATGGTATGCTAAAGCATCATCTAACTTATGAAATTATGCGCCCTGAAACTGTTGGCGCTTCTACTAGCAAGCTAGTGCTTGGCAAGCATTCAGGCCGCCATGCTGTTAAAAACCGGCTTACTGCTTTGGGTTATACCCTTAATGATGAAGATCTTGATAAAGCTTTTGCGCGTTTTAAAGATCTGGCCGATAAAAAGAAAACCATTACTGATGCAGATCTCGAAGCTTTAGTAGCTGACGAGCTATATCATCCCGTTGAACTATGGACTCTTGATGGTTTGCAAGTAGCTTGTGGTACTATGGGTTTACCAACTGCCACAGTGCGTTTGCGAGGTCCTGATGGGCAATTAGTAATAAAACCAGCAGTTGGAACCGGCCCAGTCGATGCCGCATTTAGAGCCATTGACGAAATTGTAAAAGCCCCTTGTGAATTGATTGAATTCAACGTGCAAGCTGTTACTCAAGGTATTGATGCTTTGGGTGAAGTCCTGGTACGAGTACAAAGCAATAACAATAGTACCGGTACGGTTAATCCACAACACGATTCTGAATCACCACGTATGCTCATTGGGCATGGCGCTGATACCGATATCGTCGTTGCTAGTGCTAAGGCATATTTGGCAGCACTCAATAAACATTTAGCAACGTTGCAATCGCACGCCTAAAAACGAGGAATATTTTATGAGTAACTTTGTCCCTAAAGTAGAAATATATGACACTACCTTACGCGATGGGGCGCAAAGTGCGGGGATCAACTTTTCGCTTAATGATAAGATACGTGTCGCGCAACATCTTGATGACCTAGG
>JAFGEK010000057.1 GCA_016931625.1 Deltaproteobacteria bacterium
AAGAAAGCATCTTCAGCAAACGTTATCATTATAGATTTAACCATAGAAAATTTAATGCGTATTTTTAAAAGATTACAGATGCACGAAACTTATTTATTGGATGAACTTGGTAATATATTACTTAATAGTAATATTTCAAAGATAATTAATCATAATAAGATACCAACATATGGGCTAACCGCACATGAATTAGCTGCTGTTATTAATGGAGGTGTAAAAGAATATAAAAATAAAGACGGCGAAGAAATCATCGGTGCCTATTCAAAAGTGCAAATCGGACGCATGACAGTATTAGCACAGATAGAAAAACGCCAGGCACTAGCCGCAAATCGAAAACTTATTGAACGTTCGCTTATGTTTGCTGGTATTATTTTACTAGCAGCCTTTATTGCTAGTATAATTTTCTCAAGATTAATAACCTCACCAATTCGTAAACTAACGCGAGCAAGTAAAAAAGTTGGAGAGGGTAATTATAATATTGATGTTAACATACACTCACGTGATGAGATTGGTGATTTAAGTCGTTCTTTTATGCAAATGGCAAAATCACTCAAAGAAGCACAACACCAATTAGTGCAATCTGAAAAACTAGCAGCCTTTGGAAGACTTGGTGCTGGCATAACTCATGAAGTTAAAAATCCACTTACTGGTATTATCGGTTTCGCGCAAATTGCCCAACGTATGGTAAAGAAAGACAAAGAAAAAGCCGAACAATTATTAAAAAAGATCGAATACGAAGGTAATCATTGCCAAGAAATTTTATCTAATTTTTTAAAATTTGCACATGCTGATAATGAAGTGATAATGCAAAAGATTGATTTTAATTATGTTGTGAAAGAAGCTGAACAAGTATTTAGACATACTTTAAGCGTACAAAAAGTGCAGATACATATAGCGTTAGCAAAAGAGAAGTTAATAATTTTAGGAAATGTAAACCAATTAGAGCAAGTATTATTAAACTTAGCAATTAATGCACAACAAGCAATGCCAAACGGCGGAAATGTATATATAACTACAGAATTAACCAATAATGAATTTGTTTTATGCACTGTTGCTGATGATGGCCCGGGTATAGCAGAGAATATAATAAATAAAATATTTGATCCATTTGTAACAACAAAACCGGTTGGTCAAGGAACAGGGCTGGGCCTTTCAATTTGTAATCGTATTATTCACGACCATAAAGGTATAATAAATGTAACATCAGAGATTGGTAAAGGAGCAACGTTTTATATTCGTATACCCGCATTAAAAAACGAGTTAAAACGTGGGTAATAGTATTACTATCACCAGCATTTTAGCTGAATACGATGAGCTAGTATTGCTAAACCAAGCTCCAGCTATTGAGGAATTTGCTTTACGGTTTCCGAAATTTCCTACTTTAGCTAATCGATTATGGGATTTAGAACAAATATAAATATATTGCGTAAAACAATGATAATTTTGATATTTGGGCTACTCACAGCATTAGGATTAGAACATTGGCAACGAGTTAAAATTACCAAAGAATATAATCAGCAAAATATTAACGCCGCTATGAGTTTATTAAACTGGTCGTTATTGCAAGCCGAACCAAGACTAAAAAATTGTATCAATTATCGAACGGTGCCTTATGTAGTGCCGAGAATACATATTAAGGTTATAATATTTGCTGAAAAAATACTTAGTGTTAATATTTCACCACGAAATGGTCTGCTGACTAATAGCACAAGAGATTGTATTAAGAAAAATATAATAAATATAAACATGCCGGGTATTGGATTTACAACTCCAATTGTATTAGAAAAAAATATTGAAATACCATTTGATGATGTATTAACGATGCCTCAATAGCGTTACCAATTTAGCACGGCTTCTAGCTACCTGTTTACGAGCAGCTTCAGCACTAATATTAAAAACTTCACCAATTTCAGCATGAGTGTGGCCTTGATAATGCAATATTAAACATTGAGCTTGTTGATCAGATAATTGATCAAGCACATATTCTAATTGCTTAAGACGTCGATTTTCATCTAGCCAAGTTTCTGGTGAACAATTAGGAAATTTTACAAGGTCTTCATCGATTAAAACTTCATAATTTGCATTACGACGTTGGGCATTTTGAAAACGTGATATATCTATAATAGCATCTGAAACTAAGCGACGAAGCCAAGAGATAAACGCGCTTTTACTTTGCCATTGAAAATCGCCTAGGGAGCCAAGAATTTTTAAAGCCACATTTTGTTCTATATCGCTAGTATCTTCGCGTAATTTAAGTTTTGAGCCAAGTCGTGATCTTATGGTTCTTCTAATAAAGTAACGATAACGAATAAGTAAGGATTGCTGAGCATCGCGATCACCATTTATTGCCCGCATAACCAAATTTTCTAGGAGAGCAGAGGATGTTGGTGTACAAGGCGATGGTAGTGATATTACTTGCATAAATGATTTAGTATAAGAAAAATATAAAATAATTCAAGTACATATAAAAAAATATATTTTTTGTCCGGTTTAATGGCAACAATTCGCTGTTAATTAGTATGAGTTTAAACAGCACATTTTTTTTAAGACGCATTAATACCCATCAGTTTGATGTTGCGGCAATAGCAAGTACACCACATCCTGCCATTGCTCCCGAATCAGCAATGACAGAGGAAAACCGCGTACTTGAATTAAGATTATATTGGGGGGATATATTACTTGGGATCAATTACTATAACAAATCGCCAATGATAACCATTGGTGAAACAAAAAACACTCAAATATTTATTTCGAGTGAGGGATTGCCAACACAACAATTTCCACTAATTCGCTATAGAGATGGTGAATATTTTTTAACTTTTACTAATCAAATGGATGGCGAAGTAGAACTCGCAGGTAATGTTATTAAATTTGATGTTTTATCGCAAAGATATGGTGCTCAACAAGATGGAGATTTCAGTAATAGTTATAAATGGCGATTAGCTCCAACAACACGCGCAATAGTACATTGGGGAGGTCTCACTATTGCTATGCAATTTGTACCTCCGCCAAATAAATTAACGCGTTCTTTATGGGGTTCGCTTGATTATAAATATTTAAATATAGGTCTAATGGTTTTAATTTTGCATTTAATAGTTATGATAAGTTTATTGTTGCATCCATATGATGCCCAAAATTTAATGACGACATGGATCAGTTTTATCAACGCTCGCGAAAAATTCTTTACTTAATAAGCCCCAAGCTTCTTCGTTTGTTTTATTTATGCATTTAAATGGCGTTTTAACATTATGCCTTTTTAATAAAATTTCACGATGTTCAATGTAATAGCGCAGCGCTAATTCTGCACCATATTCTTCAACACCTTCACCTGGATGAAAAGCGTAATATACGCTACCTCGTACTTTGGTTTTTCCGGGGGCGAAAGGTTTGAGGCAATCATTTGATAGACGTCCTCGTATAGTGCACTGTTTAATGATTTTTGTATAAAAGGGAGTTAGCATGCGTCTGGACCAATCTTGATGGTTTTCGTCATTGAGATGATAGATTTCATGAAACAGTGTAAGTCGCACTCCTTCTGAATTACGCAACAGCGATCCGTTTACATTATAGGCAATAGACCAGTTACTAGCGTAAGCGGAAGGAGTTGAACGACCAACTGATTTAAAAAATTTTATTTGAAGGTTTTGCCAGCGATAATTTATTTTTGATTTTGAAGAGGTTGTTAAAGCGGCAAAAAAAGCGGCAAAGTCTTCAGTGGTAGCATTGAGGTGTTTAAGATGCACAAGATATTTGCCAACAGGTAACTGAGGAACGATACGAATATTACCACGCCAGCCACCATCCATCATATAGGCGCTCTCTACAGAAGTAACCCACTTTGCGGTTTCATATAATTTTTTTGAAAACCTTAATGCTTCTGGGGATAGATTATTTAAATTAGTACTGTTTTCAGATACAGATGAGTCAACATCAGCACTATTAAAGGCAGTAGAGGTATAGTAAATTATAAGCAAACAGTAAGGGATTATCATAATTTTTAAGTCTGTTGTAATTCTAGTGTTTTATCAAGTTAACCTGTTACAATCTAGTGCTAATTTAATGGTGTCTCGTACCAATAGCACTACAATAGCACTAGGAGCCAGGCTGCTTTCGTGCTAAATGTCATGAGATTAATATTGGCGGTGGAGTTCGCCAAAAATCGCGCTCCGAGTTAGCTCGGTGTCGCCAATGACTCCTACGGTAAGGCGGGTAAGGCAAGGTGCCGTGGGAGTATGTACAAGATAACGGGCACGGCGCCTCTCGCAATGGCTGACTCTTGATCTCATCTCTGTAATTGATCGATTTTATTAGGCTTTACTGGATGCCCTCTTTCGAGGGCATGACGTAGAGAG
>JAFGEK010000058.1 GCA_016931625.1 Deltaproteobacteria bacterium
AGAGAGTTTTACGTAACTCCTCGTCATTCCTACGAAAGTAGGAATCCAATTCCGATAAAAGTGAAAAATGAGACTAAGAGTCAGGCCGGAGGCGCCGCGCTCTCGATCAATCTCCCGCGCGGTAAGGATTCCTACGTGGTCAACAGCACCGTAGCTAGCGAAGGTTGGGCGGCCATTGAGGCCCAGTGCAAGAGCTCACTTTAACTAACGACGGCAAATACCTCGTTGCGCTCAAACGGGAATGGGCTGCTGGAACCTGTGCGATTGTTTTTTCAGGCGCAGAGCTCATGGCTCGCCTGGCGGTACTGGTGCCGCCGCCAAGGGTACATACGACCAGATACTTTGGTGTATGGGCGCCACGCTCGAAAATGCGTCGGCTCGTGACGCCATGCTCTCCCGCACCGGGCCTGATCTACGAAAGTGGATCAGGCCCAGTTGGCGCTAATTTCGCTTATGATCTATTTTGTTTAGCGCAATATATGTTTTAGTGTAGCCATATGTGGCCAATGATTTTGTCTTTAACGTTGTTAAAGCTATCTGTCGCGGTCAATACGAGCAACGTATCGTATTCTGCAGGTGCGGCGCGTATCTCTCCAGTCGATGGAATGACACAAGTATATGTTCCAGCCGGCGCATTTACCATGGGTTCCTCTGACAAAAGTATCAAGCGATATCTTGCCCAATGCAAAGCCTGCAAAGGTGAGTGGTTTGTCGATCAGAAGCCACAACATCAAGTTACACTTGATGCGTTTTGGATCGACAAAACTGAAGTCACAAACGCAATGTTTGAGCAGTTTGTCGCGGCGACAGGCTATCGCACAGAGGGCGAGATCCTTGGCTCAGGCATTGTCTTTAATCAAGCAGCTAAGGATTGGCGCCTGGTACAAGGCGCAGATTGGCGCCATCCGCAAGGACCGCAAAGCAATTTGCTGGGTCTTGACAATCATCCCGTTGTACATGTGACGCAAAGTGATGCGATTGCCTATTGCGAGTGGGCTGGGCGACGGCTCCCCACAGAAGCTGAATGGGAAAAAGCTGCCCGCTGCACAGATCGTCGTGAATACCCATGGGGTAATGAGCCCGTATCGCAAGATCGAGCAAACTTTGCCGATCGCAATCTAGCTATTTGGAGTGGCAACTCTGCCATTGATGATGGTGCCGTGTTTACAGCACCCGTTGGTAGCTACACGGGCGGCGCAAGCCCGTATGGAGTGCTCGATTTGGCTGGCAATGTTAGCGAGCGCGTGGCTGACCGTTACGGCGAGACGTACTATGCCGCATCAACAGATCATAATCCATCCGGTCCGTGGAGTAGGGAATACGTTGTCACACGTGGCGGCTCGTGGAGTCGTGCCGAGCGCTATTTACAGAGTACCTATCGTGTTCGATACTATCGCCACAACCGTGCAGCAGCTTTAGGTTTTCGCTGCGCGGCAACCGCTCTAGGGGCACCAGAAACCGAAGAACACGTCATTTTCGCTTCCTGGCGATCTCCTGTCGCACCCGCGGATCTAGCAGCACAATTGCGTGTGTTTTTGGGTCGATGGGAAGGCTTCGAGATGAATCCACCTGTTCGTAAAGATCTGAAAATCGCTCTCTTTATAGAAGATATCGGTGTGACTGAGGGCAAAGCTCTTGTTTGGATGGGTACCAACCTACAGTTTCCAATGGTTGTTGACGAGGTGAGCTTTCGAGTCAACATGCACACATCCAACGCGCCAGAGATTGAAATCGTTATTACCAAAGGTGGGTCCTTATTAAGGACAACGAAATTGCGTTTTGACACAACAACAGGCGAGCTAATAAGCCCGGCAGATTGTCCGCGGCAGTGGGTTCTTACACGAGATCGATCGTTTGTATTGCATGGTGACTATGAAAGTTACCTCGCGAAAAAAGGCATCACCGCAAAGACGTATGAACCTTCTAGCACTTGGCGAATATACGGGCGAGGATACCTTGTTTATCTTCCCCCTACGCAAAAGATCGAGAAAGAGCGCCGATGGCCCTTGCTGCTATTTTTGCATGGCGCAGGCGACCGCGGTGACAATATCCTGGCATTAGCAAAAGCAAGCCCGTTTGCCATGATCCGAGAAAAAGGGCCTCTGCCATTTGTTATCGTAGCACCCCTGCTATCGCGTGCGGATCATCTTTTTACCTTTTCTGAGAGCTATATCGATGGTGTGCTTGAGCTTGCGCGCAAAGAATATCCCATCGATCCAATGCGTATTTATGTAACGGGCCTAAGCTTAGGTGGCGAAGCTACGTGGCGCTTTGCACTTTACCGTCCAAATATTCTTGCCGCTATTGCACCGCTTGCGGCGTTTACGCTAGGCAATCCAAACATGATCAGCCTTCGCAGTCTGCCGGTTTGGGCTATCCACGGAGCAAACGACACCATTATCCCGGTAGCGATGGGGCAAAAACCGGTCGCTGCTCTTCGCGCTGCTTCTGGAAACGTTCAATTTAGCGTGTTACCAGATCACGACCATGATGTCTGGACCGATACTTACACAGATCCAAAATTCTATGAGTGGCTATTGCAACACTCACGTTGAAGTCATTGATAGATTGGCTTTATAGCGGAGACTCGCGGGCCGCAGGCTAGAAATTCCTTGGAGTCGGAGTTAACGAGCATCTCATCAACACGGTCGGCCATCAACATGCTGATCGTCGAGACCAATGAATCACTAGGAGTAAATTTAACAGGCAGTTTTTATACTAGAGCAGTGCGAAAATAATTCTGCACCGCGCTTTCATAAACTACCTCGGATTTAGCGGGTGGATTAACCTTTTTACCCGCACCCATCGGAAGCGTACGGATTTGCTTACAGACCGGCGAGATGAGCTGATAGCTACGTAGACAGCAACGGCGTGTTGGCGCTAATTTCGCTTATGAGCTTACTTATATTGAAATCCTATCCCAGTCGGGTTTTACTTGCTTGGCGTGAAGGATAAAGTCTTGTTTTATTTATGTGTTCGCGAAGCATGTCTGAGCGAACACCAATTGGTGATAAACCAATTATCTTAAAAAAAACCAGATTTTATCTAAACTTTAACCTCAATTCAGAAAAATATTTAAGTATTTTAATATGTTATCTTTTTTTGCTATTTACTATTAAGATCTTTTAAAAATTTTTTTAATACTAGAAAGCAAATTAATTCGAATAAATAGCTAAGCTACTTAAAAAGCTATATATAAAAAAGCTAGTTGCTATTAAAATAGTAAAAAAAGGTTGGAGAAAAAATGTCTCAGCCCTCGTCAGATAAAATAGAAATACATCCATTAGTTATTGAAATAATTGATGCCATTACATTCAATAAAAAAAATGATTTAACTATAATTCCAGAAAAAAAATTTATAACTTACCGATCTAAATTAAAACAATTAAAACATGAAATAACTATTTTTGAGCATCTGGTTGTAATATACACGCGTTTACTTAAAAGTGACCTAGAAACTGTTGCTAACCAATTTTTAGAGTTAGCTAAAATAGGATTAGTCTCAGCAAATTTAAATAACGTAATTGATGATACTCAGGCTCAACAATTAATAAATATTAAAGAACCAATAACTCCACCTCAGACTTTGGGATTAAAAAAACCTGATAAAGTATTGTCAGATATTTTTAAAATAAAACAAAAAAAATAGCAACCTCAATTAGAGTGTATCCCTTAAAAAATGATAAAATAAGTCGATTACATATATTGTTGGCCTAACAAACATTATGCAGACCATTATTTTCAGTAACTTTATTAAAGTAAGATACTTCAATGACACGCCCAAGTCATATTGCTATTTTTTTTTTATGGGGATACCTACCGTTATATTACATATTTGTGCATATTTCTTTACTAATTCGCTAACATCTATTGAATAATCCAAAAATATTTTTCGTTCTTGTTTTTCTAATACTTCTAACTTTTTCTCGCATTCATTTAATTTTTCTTTTTCTACTATCTTTTTCATATCCTTATTTAATTTTTCTTTTTCTATTTCTAATTGACCTAGTTTCCGATTAAAATAATTAAAACATACATACCATTCTTCTACAAAGGTTTTAATATTGTCTTCATTTGGTTTCCAATACTTTAATTTACTGATTGCTATTTCTTTTAATGTTTTTAATTGGTTAATATATTCATTGCTCTTATCTGTTTTAGCTTTCTCTTGTTCTATCATATGCGACAATAAATCTATCGTAAATACGAGGTCAGAAATAAGATTATTATGAAGTTGATTTCCACTATACATGGCACCAGATTTTGTTTTATCACCATAGACAATTTCTATTCCACCTTCTATTACTTCAAAAATTAAACATCTTTTCGCAATTGGTGAATCATCACTTTCTGAGCGTGCAATTGGTCTAATACCCCATATGGGTGCTTCTTCGCATTCAAATGCAATTACTATCCTAGGATTTTCGCGAAATTGTTGGGATGAAATTGTCACTTCTCGGTTTTTATTAGCAGTACCACCATTATAATAGTACTTATCAGTGGTTTCATCGTATCCAATATTAATTTTATAGCTATGAGTTTCGGATAATTTTGGCATTGATTTATAAGTAATAGAAGAAACAATTTTTGTGGCGTATACATCATCTGCTATATTGCCATCTGCTTTATTTTTATTGTCAAAATTTAAACCGGCTTTTTGAAAACTACTTTTAAGTTCGCCTAAGCTTGTTGAACGCTTAAGGCCAATTGCAAATTCATATTTTTCACCGATAGAAAATTTTATGCCACTAGGACCATTGGCCATTTTAACTTTAGAAATGTTACCGCCAATTGTATTGTCACCCATTTGCAACCTCAGTTATTCTTTTTCTGGCAAAATGCTAATTTTCAGCCCTAATTTTGAAACTTTAATTTTTTTATTTTCAACAGCATATGCCACCTTTGACATCTGCTTTACTTGCTTATCGGCAGTATATTCCGATTTGTTCTCTCTTTTTTTTGAATTATTCCACACTAATATTACACTCATCAAATTTGTCAATAATTTCGGCGAGTTATAACAGTGCATTTGATCTCTTATGTGTTAATTTTTTTTAAATTACTGCGCGCTGCGCTATTTTTTAAGTTAGGATCATTAAGTTCTTCAAGCGGCTGACTATCACGCAATGCTTGAGCCGCCTCATTCATATCTTTTTCAAGTTGTAGCAAATGACGCTTATGTTGACGAAAAAACCATTTTTTTTGAATATCAGGAATAGCCGGAGCAGCCACCATAAATACAAAAGGTATCCACTTCTCCCATAAAGGGATAAATGGTGCCCAAATTAAAAAACCACCGATAGCTAAGCCAGTAAGGCTAAGAATAATTCGTGATATTACATCACCGCCACGCCAAGCACCGCCACCACGACTATCACGCACACTTTGCGGATAAGCAAAAGCCAAATAACGCCGCAATAAAATTTCTTCGAGTTCGCGTGCAACCCGGGTAAAATCAGCATCAGCACCCATCGATGCATATTGTGCCCGCAAATCATTAAGTCTTACGCGCAAGCGCGATTTGGCGTCTTTGGCAAAACCTTCGGCATCAAGGGGAAAACCAGGGCGCGCGCGTTCAAGATCTTGCAAAACATCGCGGGCAATCAACCCTAGTTCATCTTGCATAAGCATAAATCACCCAAATTGGCTAAATTGAATCTTAAATATAATACTAAATCATAATCTAAATGTTACGAGAAGCTAATTTTCCTATTGCCAGATTACCAATGGGTTACCATAGATTGACTATATCTCATTAACCTAAGTAATAATACTGATATGTCTATTGCTCAATCTCGCATTAACTCTAAGTGACAAGTTTCTATTCCTGTAAAAGTACGCCAGCGCTTAGGCGTCATACCAGGTTCTATTATTGAATGGGACGAAGTAAATGAATCTATCTGCATACGACGTGCCGGACGTTATTCTTGCACAGACATCCATAATAAAATTTTTACCCATGGTGTAAAAAAAGTTACTCCTAATTAAAGACATCAAGACAGTTACTCAATAGCCTAGTGGGCATCCTTATTCTGACGCGCGATTTTTATTCGCGATCGCTTCTTGACTAAGTGCGGTGCGAATTAAATCGTTAAGATCGATTTTTTGCACACCCATAGTATTAGTGCCACCAGGTAAAATAACAATCTTTTTGCCAGCTAAAGCTTTAGCAATACGCAATTTGACATTAGTGCGACCACCAGATGATGCCATAGCACGATTAAGCTCAATTATGCCTTTGGCCTCGTTAGTTTTTTGCGCCAGAATAGCTTCGGCTTCTTTTTGTTTTGAAAAATAATAGGCATCAGCAGATAATGAAACTTGTTTAGCTACACCTTGTTCTTGGGCGATTTGTTGCTCAACATCACCTTTAATTTTTTCAAGCTCTGCCTCCCACTTATTTTGAGCGGCTTCTTTGGCTGAACGATTGGTATTTACCTGTTGATCATATACTTTTTTGCTAACAATAGCTTTTTGATAATTGGGATGAAAACGATGGTCACCAAGGGTTACATTTTCACAAATAAGACCATATGGCTTAAAAGCTTCATTTAAAGCAGTTACCGCAGCTTGCCCGGCTTTGTATTTCTTTTCGGTATAAATTTCTTCTGAGGTAAGCGTATTTAAAGCATCACGCACGATGGTACGTGCCATCGGGCGCACTATTTTTTCTTTAAGCTCATAATCGTTTACCGCAACATTAGATAAAATATTTACTGCTTGGGTAGTATCGATGCGGTAAAGTACAGTTACGTCAACGCCAACGTCATTACCATCAAGTGTTTTAAACTCAATATCATCAAGGGTGTCACGATCACCTTCGTTAACTTTTGAGGTCATCTCTAAACGTTGAGTGCGTGTACTATAGGTGTACCAATCGTTTACAAATGGTAAAAAGAAGTAGGTTCCGCCTGGGGCATAAACTTTCTCATCAATACCGGTTAATTTATTTACCCGAATACCTACTTCATTAGCCTCAGTGCTACGAGTTGCGCAACCAGTAGAGAAATTAGCAAAAAACCAGGCAGTGCAAACTACTGCTAAAATGTGAAGATTAATGTTGGTTTTCATTATTTTGCCCCCACTAAGCGCAGCATTTGGTTAACATCTAATGGGTTAACACCACTCTTATCATCAGAAACAACAATTAGGCTTATGCCTTCAAGCACTTTGGCCATTTCAAGCGCCACTAAATTATCAGAGCCTGATGACGCATAAGCTTTATTGACTAGTTGCGTACCCTTGGCCTCGGCAACTTTTACTAACATATCACCCTCAGATTCTTTCTTGCGACGATATAACCCTGCTTCGGCTCTGATCTTTATTACTTCGGCTTCACCGCGTTTGCGCTCAACTGCCCCAGCCGCCTCACCTTCTGACTCAATTTTACGCCTTGCTGCATCTTCTTTGGCTGCTTCACCCATTGAACGATTAGTGAAAACTAATTGATCTTGCACTTTGCGGTTTTCAATTTGTTGTTGATAACCTTCTTCGTAGTAATATTGACGCACCAGTATATGTTCAACTTTTATCCCCACTTCTTTAAGCAGTTTGTTCATTTGTTCTTGGGCTGACAAACAACGCTCAATGCGGTGAGATTCGTGATAAAAATCTTCAGCTAATAACTGACCCAAATTTTCTTTAAGCGCCAATACTGCTTTAGGAATAACCGCCGCATCTTCAAATAAACGTTTTGGGCCAATCTTAGTCATAACCGCATAAGGGTCAGTGATACGGAAAAGCACTGTGACATCAACTTGAACCTTACCGCCATCAGAAGTATCAATCTCGATACGTTTTATGCGTCGAACGCCTTGTGCACTATTTGATGCTTCACGCGAATTGTTAGTCATTTCTAATGATTGCACCGCAGTTGGGAAACGATGAATGGTTACCCCAGGGCCGGTGAATACCCATTGGCCACCTTCAATTACTTCTTTTGAAACACCGCCAGTATAACGTGATTCTTTAATACCAGCTTCGTATGGCCTTACGTAATCAACACAAGAACCCCAAAATATCATAAGCACCAAAAAAACAATGCCTGCCATAAATAAGGCTGGCTTACGCAACCAGCGCTGTATAGCTGAAATTTTTTTGCTTGCGGTGTTCTCGGTCATAATTTTGTCCTTAATGTAATTTTTACGATGACTATTGAAATCATCCTATTAATAGCGATGCAAGGCTAAATATAAAAAACCGCCATCATGCTTATTATTAAAACTAATAGCTTTACCCTAAGCGTACGTATCGGAACCAAAAAACATCTGAAAATAATAGGGAATAACTTGGCGTTTACCAGTTAATGGCAAATTTGCCAATCTTGCGCGGGCACGTTCTACTGAGACCAGGGTTACTACTTTATCAGCAAGGTGTTTGCCCACTTTCTGACAACCATAAACACCACCTGACTCATAAAAACTGCAACCAAATAAGCGCGCATAAAGCTCGCGTACTATATAAACCAAACAATTACCTTTGCTATCAAGTAGAGGGCAGCGAAAATGCAGTTCACGTGCTATCAACGTATGGTCGATAGTATTTCCTGGTGGCGGTGCATCAAACGCTAAAATGACTGGGCGATGATGCTCATATAGATTTAGTGCTTCGCTAATAATGCTATCTCGTTGTTTTGGATTTAGATGGCTCTGCGCCCAATCCCACATCACCATAAATTCTAATGGAGTAAGAAATACACATTCATGACAGCAAGCATCACACCCAGCTTGGCAAGGTAAATTTAAATTGCTGGTGTTACGAAGGTTACGAGCATCAATGTCAGCATATAATGCGAGTAGCGCTTGACGCTCTGTGATAAAATCTACGCCAATATCTGCCGTTAATTGAATGAAATCAATTGCTAAATAATTACTCACGAATCTACTTGTATCGGAAAAACTGTTACTTGCCCACGTGATTCTATACGTAAAAAAGTAACTTGCAGATTAGCTGGTGCTGACACTGCTTCAATACGCTTTTCAACTGGTGGTGGCATTGGCGGTGGCTCTGGGGTTAATTTGCGATTGTGGCGTTTGCTTTTTTTGCGCCATTTTTTGGTGATTTTTTTCTTTATCTTTTTTGATGGTGGCGGCGTTGTTTGCAGTTTAACTTCAACTTCTTCTTCTCTAGTGAAGTCATGCAAATAAAGAGTTATCTTTTTACCAGCCATTACAACATCTCGATGAGTTTTATAATCGCCATCAATAGTAAAACTAACATTTAGCCAATCATAATCACTGGTATTTTGAATAATAAAATAGCGGCCCATAATTGGGTCACCGGGTAGTACTGTTATTAAAGCATCAAGATCGTTTGGTCCTGTATTTCTTGGCTTTAACACAAATAAAAGCGTGGCAATTACAATTGCGACATAAATTAGTGCAGCGATAATTTTAAGCTGAAAAAATATCGAACGCGCACGAAATAAACGCCACTCTTCTTTTGCATGTTCGCTAATAGTTGCGTTCAGCACACTTGTTCTCGCAGATAGAAATCGTTGGGCCCACGAGGAATTTTAAACATGTTAAAAATCTCTTAAAACTTTTTATCTATTAATTATGCCTATAGTTTTAAGCAGCGCTACTTAAGAACCTGCACTAAGAAAAAACTCAATAATTACAACAAGTTTAGCTATAGACTATTTAGCTTTTTGATGATTTTGGCGCTGATTTTTTCATCTCTGCAACAATTTTAGACCAATGCTTGCTAATGTACTCTTTGGCCTGCGAACCGGTAGCAAACTTATACTGACTTTGTAAAACCGCATCGTCGATTAAGTGTTCTTTGCCTTGTGTATCTAAAACTTTGCGTTTAGGCAGACCGCTAACGTTCTCAAGATACAAGACGACGTCGGGCAAATCGGATTTGCTGCGAGTACGTTTTAGAACTGTGCGGCAAGTCTGCATCTTGTCAAAAAAGGGATTATCCATAAAAACTCCTTGTATCATCATATGTGTGGTAAAAGGCAATAAAACAATAACGATCACAATCATATCTAGGGGGTGTCCCTAAGTACCGATAACTATATTTATACTACAAGGCTTGACTTTTAGCTGTACTTCTGGTGAAAAGCTCAACCCACGAGCGGGACTAACTCAGTGGTAGAGTGCAACCTTGCCAAGGTTGAAGTCGCGGGTTCAAATCCCGTGTCCCGCTCCAAAACGCTAAGTATGACACCCGGTTGCTTATATAGGTTAACCGGGCGTTTTTGTTTTTGGGGACGGGTGTACGTTTGCGCAAATCGGTCGAAGGATTAACCCGAGTACTCGGACCAGACTCTATAACTCACAAGCGCGACAAAATTTTACCAGCGCTTTAGATAAAGCAAAACTCTAAGGCGCTGTGCAAATACGTCGCAAAGACGGCAGCCTCTTTACACTCTCTCCAGTAGCGCTAACAAAAAAATCGCCACTCGATATAAAAGGTATAAAAACCAAAGCTACAACGAAAGATATAATTAGCGCCATACATGAATCACGACGTCGTTAACCCACCCACGCCATACCTACGCAAAGCGGGTATCTATGTATATATATCTAATATATTTATAACTCCTAGATTGCCGCTTTCGCGGCAATGACGGATTTACTTAACCTTAGATTACTACTTTTGAGACACCGCTAAATTAACCAATGTTGCTACCGCAAAACCAGTAGCGCTTTTAGTCTCACCATTTGCTTTAGACATTGCCAGGCCAGCGATATCAATATGAGCCCATGGTGTCTTACCGATAAATTCTTTTAAAAACATCGCTGCAGTAATAGCACTACCTTCACGGGCACCAACATTACGAATATCGGCTACCTCACTTTTTAATTGTGCTTTATGTGATGTTAGCAAAGGCATACGCCACAAACTTTCACCTTCTTGTTTAGCACTATTTTCTATCTGTTGAGCAAGCTTATCATCATTGCAGAACAGTCCCGCAGTCGTATTACCAAGAGCAATTACACAAGCACTGGTTAATGTTGCTACATCAATTATTGCAGCAGGTGATTGTTTAAGGGCAAAATGAAAAGCGTCAGCTAAAATTAGGCGTCCTTCTGCATCGGTATTAATGATTTCAACACTTTTTTGAGCAGCACTAAAAATTATATCTCCAGGTCGCATTGCATTACCTGCTGGCATATTTTCAGCTAGTGCAATAATAGCATGAACATCTTGTGCGGGTTTAAGCTTCGCGATTGCGGTCATAGCGGCAAGTACAGCCGCAGCCCCGGCCATATCAGATTTCATACCATCCATACTTGTTGGCGGTTTAAGACATAAGCCACCGGCATCAAAAGTAATACCCTTACCCACTAAAACTAATGGCTTTTTATTACGTGTTGATTTTTTAGCTTTATAAACAAGATGAACGAGACAAGGTTTATGCGCACTGCCTGCCCCAACTGCCAGTAATAATCGCATATTGTGTTTTTCAAGTTCGCGTGCGCTTAGCTTTTTAAAAATCAGGCCATGAAAGCGCGCTTGTTTCGCTGCTTGTAGCGCAAAAGCTTCAGGATATAAAACACAGGGAGGTTCGTTAACCAAATCACGCGCCAGGGTTACTGCCGAAGCAATAACGGTAGCGTAGCTTTGTAGAGATTTAAAACGAGATTTAGTCAAATTATCATTTGTTTGTATAGCTAATAGTGTTGGAACGCTTTGCGGTAATTTCTTTTGGCGATAACGATTAAAGCGATAATTTGCCAGCATTGCCGAACGACTAATAACAGTTAAATGTTTGGTGGCTTGCAAGTTTGGTGGCAGAACCAGCAATATTGTGTTAGCGCTAACTCGTTGGGCAATTTTTACAACTCTTTGACCTAACAATTCTGATGTCTGCTCATTATATTCTTGTTTATTGCCTATACCTAATAAAGCAACTCGCTTAGCTTTGAGTCTTCCCAGTGTATTAATCACTACCGAATCTTTTTCTTTTGCGGTAAAGTGTTCTTCTTTAGCAGCAGCTAACAACGCTCCGTTTAGAACTTTATTGATAGTCAGACATACATCTGTTTGAAAATTTTTCTCAAATAATGCTAACACAATGAAATCGTAATTAGATTTTATTACTTCATCATTATACTGAGTAATCTTTAGCATTGCCGCGATATCCTCTTGCTTACGGGATCTGTGAACAAAACTCTATATTCCAGGTAATATCTGAAGGAGCCATATTGTAAATTGTTTCACGCTGCCAATTGTTGCCATCCCACTTATATTGTCTAACTACGTTTTGATCATCAGCAGATACATACAATTCAACTGTACCATCGTTATCAATGTCAGCAACGTTAGCAGCATGCTCAAATCCACTAGAATCTGCATCAATGCACTCGGTCTCCCATTTACCATCTGCTTGAATTGGTGCCACTAAACGCCATATCCCAGCTTTCATGGTAGTAACAATTAAATCATTTTTATTTGCATGCTTTAAATCCGCGGCCAGTAATACGCGTGCTTGCATGGCATCTTTTATACGAGCAATAACTTTACTGCGCCATTTTTTGTCAACACGTTGATATTCATAAATGTCAACTGTAGAGCTATCACTATGCGCGCGTGCTGGTTCTACAGCAGCATAAATACTATCTCGACCTCGACCAAGAATATCTGTTACTAAAATTTCTTTAACATGCGCATCTTTAAAACGAGCAACAGTTGTAACTATAAATCCTTTTTTAGTGTCGCGATGAAAAGCTAAAATCGCACCAGCTTGTGCAGCATCGACTTTATTAGGGGTTGATGGGGTTACAAAAAATTCGCGTATTTTATCACCATCAACGTCACCAATTTCAACCTCATGCACAAAGGTTTCGGGTTTACGATATACTTCGGTCATATACCAACTTTTATTATCGTTGTCTGGCCCTGAAGCTATATGCCATTTTCCACCTTGTGGTGCTTTTTCAAGATGAGTTAGCACTGCCACAACACCTTGATCATGAGTTGCAATAACTAAATCATCTTTGTCATCGTGAGTAACATCAGCAATCTCAAAATCGCGTAAGCGATCCCATTTGCCTCCAAATTCACCTTGCCAAATTGTTTCGGCTACCCAAGCACCATGCTTATCGTGATGCCACAACTTGGCTAAAGCTTTAGTTGCACCAATCGTAAGCACATAACTTTTGTTATCGAACTTAATACATGCTGCTTTATGAAAGACTCGACTCTCGGGATCAACTATCATCTCTGAATGCCATGTTGAACCACGTTTTTGTAATAAAAGTAAACTGGCTGGTTCAGGTACAGGTTTACTTTTACCCGATTCATCAGTTTGACGAGTAAAACGTGCTTGCGATAATAATAATGTAGCAAAAGGCGATGGTTTCTCTTGCACTATTGCAGAAGTATTATTTTTTACATTGGAAATATTCTGAGAATTAGGCCCAGTTACCGACTGCTTTGTTTGCTTATTGTTTTGGCATGCAACAAAGAAAATTGCTAATACACAAAGAAAATAGATAATTAATTGTCGCACATATACAGTAAAATTAGACATTCTTTACCCCTAAAAAATTAACAAATGATTCTCATTAATTTACTATTTGCATAGCAGTTTATGAGTTCGACGTAATTTACGTATTAATGTTTTTTCGGCATCTTTCATTATTCGTGCCTGATGACCACCGTTAACATGGTCATGACCTAATAAATGCAGCACACCATGTACTAATAAACGATCTATTTCCTCGTCAAGACTACAGCGATAAAAGGTAGCTTGACGTTTTACCATATCATAACTGATTACTATGTCACCTAAGAGTGGTGCGGGACCTAATTCTTGCAAGTCCTTAACTCGCGCTGTTAATTGAGAAAATGACAATATATCGGTCGGCTTATCTTTACCACGCCACTGTTTATTTAACTCATGAATTTCTTGGTCATCAGTAATTAATAAGGATAGTTCAGCTTTAGGACAACCCAAGACGTCGCAAATTATCTGGCCGCTGGTCTTCATTCGATGGATCGCGGTCTTTGGAACGTTTGGGTTGCTTTTGATCCGAATCGCCATTTGACTTCTTTCCAGCAAGCTCTTTTAATATTTCAGGATATTCAGGACGTGTATGATATATAGAACCTAATACTTTTGAGAAACTTTTTGCGATAAGATGCAAATCTTTTAAAGTGATTTCGCATTCTTCAAGCTGTTCGTCGGCAAATTTGACATTAATAATTCGTGCAACAACCCCACTAAGTCGTGCTGGTGTTGGGTCGGCAACCGAACGTGCCGCCGCTTCAACTGAATCACCAAGCATAACTAATGCAGCTTCACGAGTTTGTGGCTTGCGACCGACATAGCGATAATCATTTTCAGAAATTTCGTCTGGATTCTCAGCTTCTTTTACCGCTTTATGATGAAAATAATGAATTAAGGTTGTGCCATGATGTTCAGCAATAGCGGAAGTAATTGTTTCACCAAGACGATATTTATTGGCGATTTCAAGACCATCACTTACATGTCGTTTAATAATCATAGCACTCATTGATGGTTTAAGTTTATCGTGGGGATTTTGCCCTTCACGCTGATTTTCAATATAATATTGTGGATTTATACCTTTACCAAGATCATGGTAATAAGCCATAACCCGAGCTAATAATGGATTTGCACCAATAGCCTCAGCAGCCGCCTCAACAAGAGCGCCAACAATTATACTGTGATGATAAGATCCCGGAGCTTGCACGATTAAATCTTTAAGCGCGGGATGATTTAAATTTGCCAATTCAAGTAATTTTAAATCAGTAGTATATCCAAAAACTACTTCGATAATTGGTGTAATCGCCAGCGCCACCAAACTTGCTAAAATACCACCGATAAATGCCATAGGCAATGCGGTAATATAAGACCATAAATCATTACGACCTAGCACAAGCTGTATTACTAAAGCTGCAGCAGCTTGACCAATACCTACAGTAATGCCAGCGCGTAATAAATTAGCTCTTGCAGATATAGTGGGAATACGAGTAGCACCTAAAATTGCACCAACCATTGCATATAAAACAAAAGGACTGTCGCTATCAATTACCAAACCTAAAACTAAACTCGATAGTACGGCAAACCACAATGCTATATTAACTCTTAGAGTTAAGCGAGCAATCATAGCACCTGCCGCGACCGGCAAAGTGAATATTAATGCTTCAAAAGACCATTGGGGGAAACGATCATGTAAAGCGGCGGCAATAGCAACCCATAAGCGTGCGGTAGCTATACCCGCCAGAAATAATGATGAAAGAAACAGAACGTCACGACTTGAAAATGATAGTTCATGTTTATGACCTGGTATACCCAATATCCCAAGTGCAATAAGCAACAACACCGTTAGAGCAGCACCTAAAGCCGCAAGTAATGTATTAGTGCCACCGCTTGTTTGTTCGATAGCACGGAAAATTAAAAAATGGCGTTTTAATAAACGTTCACCATCACGAATTATCATTTCACCTTTTTTTACCGTGATGGTTACTGGTTTTACTGCAATACGTGCTACTTCGCGTGCCACTTCAGTGGCGGCACGATTAGGAGTTAGGGTCGCTTCTATTATTCTTATGCCTATTGAAATTGCTAAATCCCGCCATGCAGGTTTTAAATTAGAAAACTCGCGACGCATTCGGGTTCTAAGTTCGTGGCGAGCAGCGTCAATATCAAGTACTGAACTAATATTTGCAATTTTACGAGGAGCAGTACCATCATCGGGAACACGCTGAACAGTTAAGCCTAACTCCCGATCAGCTTCAAGAATAGTACGATCAATAACTATCGGCAACAACATAACTTCACGAATTACATGGGCTAAAGATGCTGCTAATTCTTGTGCGTAACGAGTTTTAAATAAACCTATAATCTCATCAGGTTTAAGGGTTACTCCAATTGTTTTTTCGAACTCGGCTTGATTTGCTGCTAAAGTAGTTGCGAGTTCTTCTAATAACCGCTGCTCTTGTGTGCGAGATAAACGACTGTTTGCAAACTCTGCATGTTCAGCAATAAATGCTTCAATATGAGTATGCATGGTTGTGAAAGCAGATTCAATTGCCCGTGCTCGCTTTTCTCCTAATTGAGCATCAAAGTCATATACTCGTTGAACCGCACTAACCGTAGCTTCACGATGACGTATGGTCGCCTCTTCATCAATAACTTCAATATCACGGGGAGCTTTATAATTAGTTGTTGCCGGCGTTCCTAACAAGTTATCATCGCTAGGATAAGACTGCGTGGCCATTTGGGGAGCCACCAACAATCCAACCAGTAAAGCAGTTAGAAGTATAATAAATGGACGAAATAATACACTTGCGTCTAAATGAGCATAAACACCGGCTGCACTTGGCAGTTTTATTCGAGAATGCCTCACATTTGAAGCATTGCTGGTTGGATTTTTTTCGCCGGGCATCTTGTTTAATTATTCCTATTTACGTTCAATATAATCGGCTTCCCAAACTTTACCTTTTTGTTTGCCAAGACGAACCATTACTTTATCACCTTGTTGCAGATAATAACTGCCTGCATTTATTAAAGTATCAGCATCATCAAGCGCTACTTTGCCACCTTTGATTTTCAATTTTGGAATAATTACTAACTCTTCATTGCGCTTTACGCTTTTACCTGCTCCATCTTTAGCTTCTTTAATAACTCGTAATTTAAGCGCTACTATTGGGAATTTGCCAATTTTAATATCTTCTACCTTTGCCTCAAAATTTTTACGGTCTTTTAGGCGCTTGCTGCGGGTCAAATCAGCATCTTTTTTTGCACGAATAGAGCCACCGCCCTCTTCAGTCATCTCTGCAACTGAATCACCAAGATTAGCTAATTCTGCAAGGGGATCATCTTCTTGAGCTTGAGCAGAAATTGCATAGCCGACGAACAAAATAAAAGCGATTGTTGTTAAACGCATAATTGCTCTCCGTGAAATTACAAATGGTTTAATTTCAATCACATCTAAATTAAGCTGTAAATATTTATATAGGGGGTGTCCCTAAATGTCTCCCATCGATCTACACAAAATCCGCTACTTGCGGCCCACGTGCTCATAAAATCCTGCCTGCGACTTGCCACCAGCAAGCCTCGGCATGATTTTTTTGCGCGCGCGGCCCTCGTCACGCGGCTTTTGTGAATC
>JAFGEK010000059.1 GCA_016931625.1 Deltaproteobacteria bacterium
AAGAACAGAGAACTTAAAACTGGGAATTTGAAGTGAGAGCTTATTCGTAATCATGTCTATTATTTAGGGAAACCCCCTAATTAAAGACTAATTAAAAATGATGAATAAAACATTAGATACTTGGCGATTTATTGCCAAATTAGAATGCAATTAATCATAAAAAGGTGTCTATTAGGCTTTAAAACGGCAATTGGGCCGATATTTCAAGCTCTTTTAAGACAACATTAGGATCCAAAGGCTTGGGCGTAACAACATCAGCACCAGCTTCATGAGCTTTTTGTTCAATTTCTGGTGTTAACTGACCGCTAGTAACGATAATTCTAGTGGCTGCAGTATCAGGGCTCGATTTAAGTCGTCGGCATACTTCTAAGCCATCAACCATTGGCATGAATACATCAAGAATAGCAACATGTGGCTTAATAGAGCCGATTTGTACTAAGGCATCAACACCATTATTCACTAAGGAAATATCGATACGGTCAGATTGGCCCTTAAAAAGTCGTGCTAAAGCTTCAAGTTGTTTAGCATCATCGTCAACAATTAGCAGCCGGCGTTTTGATGCGCTTGCCAGAGATCGTGGCACTGGCATTTTATGCTGCATCAAAAACGCTACTAAATCAGCAGCGCGGATACGGCGATGACCTCCAGGTGTACGGAAGGCCGGAATACGGCCATCTTTGACCCACTTATTAATCGAACTTGGATTTACCTGTAATAGGGATCCAACTTGATAAGAGGTCAACAAGCTATCAGGTAAAATTTCAGGTCTGCTCATCTCTACCACCATGTTACCCCCCCTAATCTCCTTTTTTTCATGAATACCAGTATCGAACCAGGTTTGACAAGCTTATCATGAATTTAAGCATTCGTCTCGAAAAGATCTTAAATTTGAGAAAAAGATTTTAACAATTGCTCCTGGTTAAAAGACACATTCAATATTTATAATTTTTTCAAGTTTTTTCAAGGTGAGAGACGATCCATTAATCGTGCGAATGGAATGGTTTCACGTACATGATGTAAACCACAGATCCAGGCTACAGTTCTTTCAATTCCAAGCCCAAAACCAGCATGTGGAACCGAGCCATACCTGCGTAAATCTAAAAACCATGAGAAAGCTTGTTGTGGCAGGTTATGCTTGGAGATCGCGTTTTCAAGCACCTTAAGATTATCCTCACGTTGACCACCACCAATTATTTCTCCATAGCCTTCAGGAGCTAGTACATCTACACAACGTGCTATATCCGGATTTTCAGGATCGCGTTTCATATAAAAAGCTTTTACGCTTGCCGGAAAGCCATAGACCATAAGAGGACGATCGTAGCGTTTAGTTAGTTCTGTTTCATGAGGACTACCAAAATCATCACCCCAATGTATTGCTAATTGATTTTTTAACTCAGGATCACTGATTTCTTCTTGAATTGTTTGAATTTCTTTAAGCGCTTTATCATAAGAAAGTCGAGTAAATGGTTTTTGCACCTTAAGTAGTGGTGCAATGTCCCGTTTTAATTGTCCAATCAACTCTTTTTCGTGTTTTTCCATTACCTTTGAAACAATATAAACAAGAAAATCTTCAGCTAAATCCATTAGACCATCTAATTCAAGGAAAGCTACTTCAGGTTCAACCATCCAAAATTCAGTTAAGTGCCTTCGTGTTTTTGACTTTTCAGCCCGAAACGTTGGTCCAAAACAATAGCTTTTGCCAAAAGCCATTGCTGCAGCTTCTTGGTATAGTTGCCCTGATTGAGTAAGAAATGCTGTCGTATCGAAATAGGGAGTAGAAAATAGAGTGGTAGTACCTTCACAGGCGTTGGGAGTAAGTATCGGTGAATCAATTAAGGTAAAACCATTGTCATCGAAATAATCTCGAATAGCTTTAATAATTGTGTGACGAATACGCATAATTGCATGCTGTCTAGGTGAACGTAGCCACAAATGGCGGTGGTCCATTAAAAATGCATCGCCATGTTCTTTTTTGGTGATAGGATAATTGATTGCTTGATGAATAAGTTTGATATTTTGCACCTGTATTTCAAAACCGATTGGGCTTCGTATTTCTGCACGGACGGTGCCCTCGATTGACAATGATGATTCTTGAGTCAATTCATTTGCAATATTGAAAATATCATCATCAACATCTTGTTTTGAAACCACAGCTTGAATAATGCCACTACCGTCACGTATTTGCAGAAATTGTAAAGTTTTTGAAGAACGCTTATTGTAAAGCCAACCTTGTAAAGTAACAATTTGGCCTTCGTATCGAGAAATATCTACTATTGGAGTAATAATCATCCTGGTTTTACTCGACCATAAAAGAGAATGCTGTAGCTCTACCAGCTATAGCACACGAACCGAGGCTTAAATTGTCAGATGTATTACCATCAATATCGACCATGGTCACTAAAAGAATATAGGTACCAGTAGTAAGTTTAGATCCAGGAATTACGATATATGTTGGAGGCGTTTTTGAAAAAAAGTCGAGCATTTCTGAAGTACTTTGGGGAACATTTTGAAATATTGGTTTTGAGCTGTTTGCCTGCCAATTGCTTGGCTCATCATAGTCAAAAGGATTCTCGGTATCGCCTAAAAAGGTAAATTTTAATAAAGATATGAGGACTTGTTTTTTAGTGGCACCAGAAGCACTACTCCAATCAATTGTAAGATCAGTATTGTTGGGGTGAATGTTCACTTGCAATAAAGGGTCTTGTGACATTGTTGGTGAGAATACTACATTTTCTTTAGGTATTCCTTGAGGAGCGATAACTGCAAGATTATAGGTTTCATCATTAGCATTAATCGATGTTTTATATTCGACCCCTAATTCATAAGTTAAATTAGCACCATTTACACTCGAAGCTTCATAGCTGCCTTTTTCATTGTTTGCAGCTAAGGGAACGCGATTGTTATTATAATTGATAGAAACTACAGCATTTGCAATGGGGGATGGGGGATTAGTTGAGGTAATGCTATCGCGCTCGCCAACACCAACGATAACATTTGTGGCAGAGGGGAGGGCATCAGCACCAATAGCAGCAAGCAAAGGGTCATCGTCATTTGCTAAATCAGGAGTACCAGTAACCATACTAATTGCAAAAGTGGTGGAGAGTAACTGTTCGCAACCGCTAACAGTAAGCGACAAAGCAAATATTGCTGATAATACAAATATAAAACGATGATTCATAAGTGGCCTCCTGCCCAAGTGAATGCGGCATTTTTTTTATAAATGCTACGATATAAGATGCAGTTATGTATTCTGCACATTAATCTACAAACCTATTATACGGATCATGTCATAGAGGTGTTTCGTGTGCGACATTATTTTTTTAAGGTGAATGCAATTATTTGAAGAAACTCATCAGAATTAAGTGATTATGACTTTTACTAGCAGTTGTTCTAATAATAATAGATATGCCGTAGAAGATAATAAATTCATGACAAGTTTAGGATAATCAGGAAAAATTTGAGATAATTCATCTATATTCCCTGCATTTTCTTTAAATAAAGTTTTTATAAAGCTATCAATATGGTGTTGTTCAATCGTTAATACTCCATCACGAGCTAAAATATAAAGTGATAAAATTCGGGCAATACTTTTCGTTGCATAATGACGAAGATTAGCACTATTTTGCCAAGTGTTACATATTGATTGCTGTTCAGCAGCGGTTATACCTTCACTGTCAAGAAGAGGTTTTTCGATTAGTGTCCAAGCTTGTTTAATTTCATCATTAATTAACGCAGGTGGTACTCTTAATTGGTAATGCTTAGCAAGTTGATCGAGAATTTTTTGTGCGGCAATCATACGTTGTTCTTGCCTACGCTCAGCTATTATAATTTGCGATAATTTACTAAATAGCTGTTCTAAACTATTGCCAACTTTAATGCGTTTAAGGAATTCTGGTGAGTCTTGTTCTAAATAAGTTAATTCGCATGCATTGGTAATATGTAACAATAAATCAACTTTTTTTGCCCGGTATGATGCTAAGGGAAATTCTTTTGGTAGAATATCTTTAGCAAAAAAACGATCACCGATTTTGTGACCAATAATCGCTGAAGTAAAACGTTGTTGCTCTTGCTCTGGTGCTATTATTATTTTCAATCCATGCTTTTATCGTAGTTATTGGGCAGACAGAAATAAAAGCTGATTCCTAATGGAATTGAACGTAATGCTGTTTCACGGACAATGGCGCTACTTGGTGCTATGGGTTTATTTGGAAGAGCCCAATTTGGCGTTTGTAAAAGAAGGGACTTACCCTTTTCTGCAATAGTAAATGTTGATTCACTAAAAGGCAGCGTTGTTTCTGATGTTAATTTTGTTGGCGGAGTAACTTTAAAACCTAACTCAGATGTTTGTTCTGAAGACAATTCAAACATACAATATTCGGTTTTATTTTCGTTATATTTATTAATTTCTTGAAAAATAATTGCCGTGATAATCAGCCATTGATTTGCATCAGCGCATTTTTTATCATCTTGACCAAGTACTGTATTTATGGCGGCTTCAGTCAGCTTATAAGCCTCAGCGTAGCTAACCTCAAAATACTGTGCAATTTCTTGTGAAATATTATTTAGAGTTTGAGAATCAAAAATAATACTTTGCCCGCAGGCAAAATCAGCAAAAGTTAGGTAATTAGTATTATCTAACTTTAAATTTTCGCTAGTGCTCTTCGTTACACGAAGATTCATGTTTTAAAACCTTAATTTCGGTTATTAGCTTTTACGTCAAGGAAAACCACTAATAATAGTTTATACCAAATTGGATTGACAATTGGTTAAAAAAAACGTTTATCGTTATTAGGTATAGTAAAACACTAACGAAATCAATCTTATGAAGAATTGTGGTTTATCATGAGGCGCATGCTGGAGTCTAGTGGCTCTATAGAAAACAGTAATAAACATAATAATATGATATAATTGAATAAAGTTTTTAAGTTATTATTATTGTTTTTTAATAATAAAACCTCATATTGTACTTTATTTGTTAATTATATAAACAATTGTAATGAAGTTTAATTTCATAAGAAATTTGATGCTCGTAATCAGGAGCGTTATATAATAATATTAAACAGCTATCTCTTTTTAGCCGTAACGTTAATAGAGGTATAAAAATTAAAGAAACCAAGTGATTATCTTAAAAGGTAGTCATTTGATTAGGGCGTGTTAATGCAGCGTTTTTTAAGACTTTTATTAACATATCTAGTTATTATTGGTAGTTTTTGTGCATTTTCAAATGTTGTATTGGGAGCCACTTTACCAACCAAGCTACAAGCTGCATTATTTAAAAAGATTTTTCTATATGACAAAGTTTTACATGGCAAAGAAGGCGATAGTTTAAAAGTACTTGTTGCCACTACAAGTGATTTTAACCAGGATCCTGATGAATTGGTCACAGCATTTAAAGCAGTAGGTATTTCAGCGCAAAAGATGGGCGTTAATGAAATTGCTAATAATATCGCTAGTGCTGCTGCTGTGTATATCCATGGTCACATTGCGCCAGACTCTATAAAAGCTCTTTGTGCTAATCGCAGTGTTCTTAGTATTTCTGGTTATTCTGAATTAGCTGAATCTGGTTCAGTTTCTATTGCTTTAGGCATAGCTAAAGGAAGACCAGAAATAATTGTTAATATGAAACGACTAAAAATTGATGGTCACGAAATATCGTCTGATCTTTTAGCTCTGGCACGTGTAATTAAATAAATTACCTAGGGTCCCCCTTATTTTAATACAACTATGGCACTTTGCGTGATGGTTTAATTGAATTTACAAATCCGTGTATTATCCATGCTTCTTTAGTTGGATACCATGCAACTTCAGCCTGATCGCCATTATCAGTTGTATCCTTAAACCATCGTAGTGGTGTTCCCATTGCAGCAGTTAGTTCATCTATCTTCATTCCTACCGCAATATCTTTATTGAGTATTGCTGCTCGAATAGTAGGCCTTAAAGATTTTAGCCAGCTATTAACATTTTCTGGCTCTGCGAGTTGTTTGGCTATTGCTGATTCAACAAGTGTTTCTTTTGCTAGATTCATTGGCAAAAGCAAAATGAAATATTTGCGGTTAGTTGGAGTAATAGTATTTTGGGTTGGTATTAAATAAATCCAAGGATTGTATCGTGGAGTAGTAAGCATACGTTTAGCCATGGCTGTAGAATCAGGAAATTCAATTTTTTTTACTATAAAAGAGCTACCAGCAGGAATAATACCACGTTGACCTTGAGGATGTATTGGCTCGCCTTGTAAATTAATTATGTGTGAGGTTTCGTCAAATGGATAGGGTGATAGTAACCACATCTCATTTTCATCATAGAGATCACCATAATAGCAAGATTGACGCAAAGAAACGATATGGTTTTGATGTCGTGAATTAATTCTTTCACGACTTGAAAGTGTAAGTAGTGTTTGTGATGCACATGAAGTCGTAATCACCACAAGATAAATGTAAGTTAGTAATTGTAATATACGCATGGGTTTGATCTCACTAAAGCTTTGCAACACTTTTTAAATGTATTATTGCAAATATTAATAATTCAAGCGTTTGTTTGACCAGTTATTTAGGTCGATGATATTTACCTGATAATTTATTTGTACCCTTGCAGAGGGTTGATTTAGTGCGAATTAATATATCATCCTTATTATTTAATTTAGCAAATTTTGTGTTTGCAATACTTTGCATAGGTGTATTTGCGCTTCCTACGTATGCAAATGAAGTTAATACAGACATAGCAGCTGGTGAAAGCAAAGAAAATGATAAATTGGCTTGGCCGACTTTAAAACTTGAAAACAACACAACAAAAACTTCAACAAAGATATTAAATATTAATCAGCCTGATAAACGTTCGGGTTTGTACCAATTAGGCCTTGGTCTTGAAGTACCGATGATAGGAGTGATTACAGATGTATCAGCAGGAAGAATCAATTTTGGTTATACAATAGGAGGTGCTTTGTCTTGGGAATTATCTCCCAATGTTTTAATTAGAGCTTATGGTGCGAACGAACGTGCTTTTGGTGTAAAATCAAAAATAAAATATCAACAAGTTAACACAAATGCAGCAGATGCTACAGTCAAACGTTTACAAGATGCTAATTGGTTTGGTGCGGAAATTGGTTTTGGGGTAGCGTATCTCTGGCGTGAAGTTTTTCTTAATCTCTCTCCATATATAGGTGCAGATGGTGGTGCAGTGTTTTCAGGATATGAATATATTTTTTCTTCAACTGATCCGCTAATTCAGCAAGATATTTTAAGTAATACTACTGACAAAAAACAGGATATTCATGAAGCATTAACTTGGAATTGGCTAGCGACAGTTAGGGGTGGAGTCCGCATGTCTATGTTGAAATGGTTAAGCACCCAAGCTGATGTTAGTGTTTCTTATGTTCCTGCATCTTTACAATTAGTTACAAACACCTATACTGCTTTGGGCGTTCGTTCATTAGGGGAAAGCGTGATATTTATTCGCATGACCTTTAGTGTTCGTTTAGGTCTATAATTTTAGTTTTTATAAGATATAACGGCTTAAATCTTCACTATCAAACACATGGTCAAGTGCTTTGGTTACGTAATCTTTATCGATGATTATTGTACTACCTGATTTTTCAGGAGCAGAGAATGATATATCTTCAAGTAATCTCTCTATAACGGTATGCAATCGTCGTGCACCGATGTTTTCTGCTCGAGTATTTGCTTGTGCTGCAATTTTTGCCATGGCAGTTAGACCATCATTAGCGAATTCAAGCGTTACATTTTCGGTATCGAGTAATGCACGATATTGAACCGGTAAAGCGTTTTGTGGCTCTTTTAAAATACGTAGGAGTTCAGGTTCTCCTAAAGCATCGAGTTCGACTCGAATCGGAAAACGACCTTGCAGCTCTGGGATCAGATCACTGACTTTAGTCATATGAAATGCACCAGCAGCAATGAATAAAATGTGATCAGTGCGTACGCTACCATATTTGGTAGTAACAGTAGAGCCTTCAATGATAGGCAAAATATCACGCTGTACTCCTTCACGCGAGACATCTGGGCCATGACCACCTTCACGACGACCAATTTTGTCGATTTCGTCGATAAAAACGATACCACTTTGCTCAGCACGACGAATCGCTTCTTTCACAACTGCGTCTTGATCAATGAGCTTATTAGCTTCTTCTTGAGTTATGATCTCTTGCGCTTCAGGAATTAAAACACGACGTTTGCGTGTACGACGGCCTAACATTTGGCCCATCATATCTTGAAGGTTCATCCCCATTTCTTCCATGCCAGTATTGGAAAATACTTGCATAAAAGGAACACGAGTTTCTTCAGCGTCAATTTCTACTTGGCGATCATTAAGTTCACCAGCACGCAACATAGCACGCAATCGTTCACGGCTTGAATCAACTGCATAAGCGCTATTTGCTGTAGTTTCATTTTGTTGTTCGTATCTAGGCCTTGGTAATAATAGATCGATTATTCGTTCTTCGGTATGCGCACGAGCTTGAACCAATACTCGCTCTTTTGCTTCTTCTCGTGTCATTTGTACAGAGGCTTCAAGGAGATCACGAATAATTGAATCAACATCTCGGCCGATATAGCCAACTTCGGTAAATTTAGACGCTTCAACTTTAATAAAAGGAGCTTGAGCGAGTTTGGCTAAACGGCGGGCAATCTCAGTTTTGCCAACACCCGTAGGTCCGACTAAAATTATATTTTTAGGTGCTATTTCATCGCGCAATTCGTCAGGAACGCGGCGACGACGCCAACGATTGCGCAGTGCAATTGCAACCGAACGTTTTGCCGCATTTTGACCGACGATGAATTTATCTAACTCACTAACAATTTCTCTAGGCGTAAATTGGGCTTCGGGAAATTCTATTGGTGTTTGGTTGTTCATACTTTATTCAAGCTCCTCGAACTGAATTTGTTGATTAGTATAAATACATATGGAGGCGGCTATTTTCAAAGCTGCTTGGGCAATTGATTTGGGATCAAGTGTGGTGTGTTCAATAAGAGCAAGCGCTGCCGATTGTGCATAGGCACCACCCGATCCTATACCTATAATACCTTGGTCAGGCTCTAATACATCACCGGTTCCAGATAATAAAAATGTGCGTTCATGATCAGCTACAACCAATAAGGCTTCTAAACGGCGAAGCATACGGTCAGTACGCCAATCTTTGGTTAGTTCAACAACCGCTCGTGACAAGTTATTTGAATATTCCTTTAATTTACCTTCAAATCTTTCGAATAAAGTTAACGCGTCAGCAGTTGAACCTGCAAAACCAGCTATTACTTTGCCACCAGACATGCGTCGTAATTTTTTTGCTGTTTGTTTAACAACAGTATTATTCATTGTTACTTGGCCGTCAGCGGCTAATACCACGTGATTATCACGGCGAACCGCAATAACTGTGGTGCCGTGCATTTCTGCTGTCATTGGTTATACTCCTTTGAATGCATCGCATATTGAATTGGGTCAACAATGCCAGCTTCGACAAAACCTTGTAAACGTATCTGGCATGCATCGCAGTGGCCACATGCAAGTGAACCAACTGGGTCATAACATGAATGCGTCATACCATAATCAACCCTAAGTTCTATACCACGTTTAATTATTTCTGCTTTGGTTAGATTGATGAGTGGGGCATGGATTGTAAAGCTACCACGTTTCAAAACTGCAGCAGCAGTTGCAATATTGGCAAGTTTTTCAAATGCTGCAATAAATTCTGGGCGACAATCTGGGTAGCCAGAATAATCAATAGCATTAACTCCAATAAAAATATCATAAGCACCAATTATTTCAGCTAGAGCTAAAGCATGTGATAAAAAAATAGTATTACGTGCAGGGACGTACGTAACCGGAATATCTCTTTGAATTTCATCAGCACTTCTATTTTTAGGAACTGCAATATTGTCAGTTAGGGCTGAACCGCCAAAAGCCGCTAGATCTATCTTGGCGATACGATGTTCAATAGCTGCGAGTTTCTGTGCTATACATTTGGCTGCTTCAATTTCAATTAATTGTCTCTGGCCGTAGCTAAAACTTAAACAATGACAAGCAAAGCCTTGGGATTGTGCCATGGCAAGCGTGGTAGCAGAATCTAGGCCTCCCGAGAGAAGAACAACAGCTTTAAAATTATTAGACATATGGCGGCCTAATAAGGATGGGTTTAACGTCATGTCAACTGTCGTTGTGTAAGAATATCTTTATTGGCTGCGCGGATGTGCTTTGTCATAAATAGCAAATAATCGTTCTGCAGTTACTTTAGTATAGCGTTGTGTTGTTGAAAGACTTGTATGTCCGAGTAATGTTTGAATTTCACGTAAATTAGCTCCACCTGCTAAAAGATGAGTAGCAAAAGAATGGCGTAGTTGATGCGGTGTGACATGACGACCTAAGATACGTAGAGAAGCTTTAGCTATAGCTCGTGCTAAGGTACGGGAAGAAATTGACTCATGCTTTTTTCGCCCGACTAAAAAATATGGATTACCTGTTGGTCTATTTTGACGGTATGCATTAAGTGCGGCAAGGCAGCCTGAAGGAATAGGTACAATTCGTTCTTTATTGCCTTTGCCAAGAATACGTGCAGTTTGGCTTTGTAAATCTAGATCGATATCACGCAACGACGCAACTTCACTTAGACGCATACCCAGACCATACATTAATAACATGGCGGCGTGATCACGTAATGCACTCATATTATTACTATTTGGAGGATGAAGCAAAGCAAGAACAGCATCAACATCAAGTGCTCGTGGTAATGATTTTGGTAGCTTAGGGCTACGAATAGACGCTGTTGGATCACCAATTTCAGGATCACTTCGTCGCAAGAAGGCAAAAAAAGCACGAAGTGTACTTTGTTTACGTGCTAAGGTAGTTGCACTAATACGAGTAGAATTTGAGTTTAAGCATTTTGCTAAGTGGGCGCGAATTAAGTCAGATGACCACTCATAAGGGTTTGTTTTATTTCGTTCAGTGGCAAATTCGAGCATAGCATTTAAATCAGCTTGATAGGCGCGGATAGTATTGGCTGAATAACGTCTTTCATGTTGGAGATAGTTAGAAAACGATTCGATTAATGCCTTCATATTTATGAATCCTGCATTATCATTATAGGGGGTGTCCATAAATGTCTCCCATCGATCTACACAAAATCCGCGACTGCGGCCCACGTGCTTATAAAATCCTGCCTGCGACTTGCCACCAGCAAGCCTCGGCATGATTTTTTTGCGCGCGCGGCCCTCGTCACGCGGCTTTTGTGAATC
>JAFGEK010000060.1 GCA_016931625.1 Deltaproteobacteria bacterium
AGAGAGTTTTACTTAACTCCTCGTCATTCCTACGAAAGTAGGAATCCAATTCCGATAAAAGTGAAAAATGAGACTAAGAGTCAGCCTTAAGACGGTGGATAATCAGTAACTGTTCTTAAAATCTATATTTATGGTTTTAGAACAGTAGGTTTTTTAGTGCATTTTGTTGCGGAGTTGCAATGCACAGAATATGGGATTTTTTGTACTATACTAAAATTATTTGTTTTTAAGTCAGTTTGACCTAAAATAATGTCATCACTTTGCAAAAGCACTATCATACCACTATTAACTGTGTGCTTAAAAATAAAATCATAATTTTCGAGTTTCCCTATATATTTAATATAATCATGTTTTCTTTTATTGGGTTTTAAATTGAAAGCATATTCTTTTAACTTTTGCCCTTCAAAAAAATACAAATGATATATTTTATTATCATCACAAGAAACTTGCAACACAGCATGTGTACCACATTGAATATGAGCTTTACCTTGGTCTTGCATAATTTCTTGATTCTCGCCGTAAAGCGATGCTTCACAAACCTTGTCGATTTTGTCGCTTAATATTTTTTGCCACTGACTATTAGTTTTTGCTGAAACAGCTACAGACCATAAAATAACTGAAACCACCATAAAATATCGATTCATTGATAATGACCTAGTAGGTAGTAATTTTTTTTAATCACACAGTTGCCTAATTGCGCTCAAAAGTAATAATCAATACCGCATGACTACTTTTATCACTATTATCGGCATTTCACTATTAATTATATTTCATGAACTCGGGCACTATTTAGCTGCGCGTTTTGCTGGCATGCGGGTCATTAAATTTTCTATTGGTTTTGGCCCAACACTACTAAAACATCAAATAGGCGAAACTATATGGCAGTTAGCCGTTATACCCTTTGGTGGTTATGTACAAGTCCAAGGCATGGGACCAGAGGAAGAACAGCAAAATGATGGTCGGGGATATAATGATAAGCCACGTTGGCAGCGCGCCATAATGCTAGCTGCAGGTCCGGTTACTAATTGGATAATTGCCGCTCTCTGCCTTACGATTTTAGCTATTGCAGTAGGTTTACGCGATTATTCTAATCCAACTACTGAATTAGGTGTGGTTGAGTCAGAAATGGCTGCCGGCAAAGCTGGCATACAAGCTGGTGATCGTATTACTGAGATTAATGGGGTTGTGGTAAATGATTGGGAATCTTTAGTGCAAGAAGTTCGTAAATATCCTGAAAAGACTGTACCGTTTGTTTATATCCGCCAAGGCAAAAGTTTTACAGTTGCGGTTACCCCTAAAGCCAGTAGCAATGGTGAATACGGAATTATCGGCATACAACCAGCCGCTAAATTAGTTACTTATGGTTTTTTTGATGGCATAGCTGCTGGTATCGTAGCGACTGCAAAACTTACTGCTAATCAAGCAAGCCTTTTATGGGGAGTAATTACTGGTAGCCAAGAAGGGCATCTCTCGGGCATTCCAGGTATTGTAAAAACCTTATCCGCGCAGGCAAAACGCAGCCTAACCCAGTTTTTTGAAACGTTAGCTACCCTGTCAATTGTATTATTTATCCTTAATTTAGCACCCATCCCCTCACTTGATGGCAGTCGTCTAGTTTTTCTTGGTATCGAATCACTACGGCGTAAACCGAATAATAATTTAGTAGAAGGTTGGGTGCATGGTATTGGTTTAATATTATTATTAGGCCTTATTTTGGTTATATCAGTGCGTGATCTCCTTTAAAAAAATTATTCATCCTCAGCACGTCGTACAAATGGCAACGGAAAAGGCATTAAAGAAGCCAATTTTCTTAGCGGTTTTCTTATAGCGTAAACTGCCGATCGAGCTGCAGCCCAAGCTGGAGCAGGTTTTATAACCACATGTGATGCTTGTTTACGTAGTTTATGACGCGCTTTAACTTCATAAGCAAAATTGTCAATGATCTCTTGGTCAACCGGATCACCATTAAGTGATAGACTTAATGAAAGCAGGCCTTCACGTTCAGCGACATGAAAATATTGTGATTCTGCAATTTTGTTAGGCATGCACTCAAGTGGTCCGGTGCTAACCACCGCATCAATGCGACCATGTCGCCATTCATGAATAGGACCACCTAATGTTAGTATGGTCTCAACTTCGAGCCTTTTGCGTACGTATGGTGATGCTGCATTAAGTGCTTGTTCAACAGTTAATTGAGGAGAAAAACCCATCCGTTGGGCGACCGTAGCATAGCATAAATACTGAATACGTTTGCGTATTATACTGGCTATACGTTGGTTTATTCCACTTTTAAGATTCTCAAACCAACCAACAAAGTCAGAATATTCAATCCATTCATTCATCGGTGCAAGTCGCGCACGAATACCACGTTCGGCTAATCGATCAATGATAAAATCATTAGCAAAGGGATCACAGCGAACATAAATTTCACCAACAACTAATACCTCAGCAAGGTCACGCTTCTCTTTAACTTGTGCAAATTCTACGGCGGCACGTGCGAGTAAATCAGTAAGACCATACAAACGACCAGATGCCACTTCGGCTAAAACTCGAGCAGTTGAGAGATCACCGGCGCCAATTCTTTTTAGAGCTTGATTTAGCTCAGTAGTATATCGACTATATATTGTACGGGCAGCACCTTGATGACTCTCAGACGGACGAGCATCGTGGTATGCCGCCAATAATAAATCAGCCGCCATAAATGTTGAGAAACAAATAGCGGTAAAACCACCTGGAAGATCTTCAAAATAATTGCTAAAAGGTGGCGACCATACTCGTACACGCTTATTTAAACCCAAACGTTCAAGCACAATTTTATGCAACGTTTTATAAGCGCCAAAGCGACACGGACCGCGTGATCCAGGCATAAGAAATGCGAAACGCTGCTGCGAATCTCGTTCTTGTTCAATGCGCTGCAATAAACTACCTAGCGTGATCGTCATTGGCACGCATTCTTTACCAGAAGTATAACGACGACCAATATTAAGCGCCTCGCGATCAGGTTGTGGTAGCGCTTCAGCGCGAATACCAAAACCAGTCAAAGCTGCGGCTATCGGCTCGGCACCTGGCCCCATGCGTGGAATTAAAACTATCTCATTACTACCGATAAGCTCTCGTGGGCGAACTCGCTGTGCTTCAATTTTTTTCAGTTGCTTTGGCTGCTTATTACATTTAATACCCTTAGAAGCAAACTCAAAATCTTGACGCACACAATGTAAAAATGCTTCAACACGTGTTTTGGTTCCGGCATCTCCTGAGTGCCCATCAGTTTCAATAATGGCAAAAGGCTTGCCCTCCATAATATAAGAGTAAAAATGCATGGTAAAACTATCAGGGCCACATGAATAGTTTGAACAAAACAGGCTATAAATACCGACTTTATCTCTAATTTGATGTGCCGCACGTAATATACGTTGTCCATAAGCCCAAAACATATCGTGAAAAGTCGGGACTTCATCATCAATAGGATAACAATCGATAGGTATTGCTAACACTCCTTGTTCGCGCAAAATGGTAGGCACATTGGAGTTTAATACTTGATTATATATAGTATAATTTCGCCCTAAAACAACTACAGGGATAATATCATTTTTCACACAAAATTCTAATGCCTGCTTGCCATAATCTAACAATTTTGCATCAAATGCTAATTGCACTTTTCGTGCGGCATAATAGGCACTCCTCCATGTAGTTTGATCCGTAATACCCAAAGCAGCAGCGGTATCACTACAACTTGCTAACAGTACATCAGCATCAAGATTACCCGAACCAATATCAATAACCGGAGAACAAAGCTTGGCCTTAAGTTTTGGTGCTAAATCTAAAGCCAACATATCAGGTGCTGCTTGCACCACTGGGCAAGTTACCGCCAATGGCTCATTCTTTACTCGTGGTAAATGCCGAATCATTGGTGTAAAAACATAATCGGGTAGGCTATCAAGCATCTGTGCAAATAAACCATGGTACTGCTGCATCGGTGCACAAAATGCGACATTCCCCCCAGCAATACCACGTTTAAGCGCTTTACGGTCTGCACCACGATGGGTGATAATATTAAATCCAAGAGCTTCAATAAATGTTGCAAAAAAAGGATAAAGCCCTTTGAGTTGAAATTCATCGGTCATAGCTACTGTTGGCCGACCTTGATGCCTACCAACTCGTGCAGCAATATCGTCGATCAACTTATCACGTTGCCTAAATGGGTCTGGCGAAAGATTAGGCAATTTGCGTTTACGTGTTCCTTTGTCGTAAAGAGAGCAACTACCTCCCCAGTTAAAATTCTGACGTTCACTACCTACTTCGGTACAAATGCGATCAATGCGACATTTATTACCAGTGCCACCACAGCCAACTGTTGATTTGCAAATAAAAGTATCTTTGCTAACTAGTTTAGCACTAAGAAAACGTGAAAGGTCTATCGCCTTTTTTACCTGAGCTTTTTGCGCCAGCAATGCAATACCGAGTGCACCAACCATTCCAGGGCTTGGCGGAATAATAACCGTAGCATGAGTTTGTCGCGCCACTGCTGCCGCTAAGGCATCTGAGGCAAACGGCATACCTTGACAGAAAATCACGTTACCTACTGAACGCGAGCCTTTCACCCGGTTGAGGTAATTTTGCATAACTGCATCGTAAAGTCCGGCTATAATCGCGTCTTCGTCAACACCTGCCGCTACAGCTTCATCAATAATTTCGGCCATAAACACGGAACAGTGCTGCCCTAAGGCAACACCATCGGTTGCATGCATGGCTACATCGCTTAAATCGGCAACTGATTTGATATTAGCAAAACGCTTTCCTTGCTCTTCAATAAATGAACCTGTCCCTGCACTGCAGGCTTCATTCATTGCGGCATCAATAACTCTACCTTCATCAAGGCGGATATACTTTGCATCTTGGCCACCGATTTCAAAAATAGTGTCAACGCGTTTATCGTAAAACAGGGCACCTTGTGCATGGGCGGCAATTTCATTTATTACGTAAACCGCTTCATGACCGTAACAAGTAGTCAATAAAGACCCAACAATGTCGCGTCCGCTACCAGTAACACCAAAACCCATTACCTTATGATGAGCTGCTTCACCTTCACAAAATGCTCTAATCAAATTTATGGCAGCGCCCACGGGGTTACCATTGGTACGTTGATAACTTTCCCATAACACTTGTTGTGATTGAATTGCGATAGCTACAGCTTTTGAACCCGTTGAGCCGATATCTAGACCAATTAATATATCACAGCTATCTATGGCTGCGTTAAGTGATGGGCGTGTTTGCCGCTGTACTCGATTAAGAGAAAGTGACAGAGCCGGTAAGCGCTCAAGAGTTGATGTGTGCGTTCTAACGATCAATGAATCAAGGGCTACTATTGGGGATGTATTCTCGGCCGCTATTAATGCACAACCCAAGGCTTCAAGATAAAGAGTGTAATCAAGCTCAGTATCACGCAAAACCATATCATGAATTTTACAAAAATGACGAAAATTCTCGCGTACTCTTTGTGAGCGACTAACACCTCCGCAAAGCATTAATAAAGGTGGACTTACATATGGTTTAATTAATACCTGAACATTCTCACAAACCGCATCAAATAGGCCTGCTAAAATTTTCGCTTGTGACTCACCGAGATTAGCTAAATGGGTCATATCTGTCTTTAAAATGACCGGACAACGCCCAGAAAGAGGCGCAGGATCAGTAACACCGTCAACTAAAGTAGCAGCCTGCTCAATAGTTACATTAAAACGTTCGGTTAATTGCCGCAAAAAGTTGCCGGTACCTTGAGAACAGCGCGAGTTTTCGCGAAACACGGTATTGCCACTATCTCGCATTTCAGCAACACAAAAGCCATGGCTACCTATTGATACAACCGTGCCAGGCTCATCGCCATGCAAATAACGATAGCCGGCAGCAATAGCTTGTTTGGGTGGAACACGAGTTAACGCAATTTGACGCGATAGGCGTCCGGTTACAGTGGCGCCTTTTACATTGACAAAATCCCATTGCGAAAGAATATCGCTGATCACCTCACCCGGGCGTTTATTATGCTCGCGGAGTTCTTTGCGAGTCCATTGCAATTTAGTTTTATCACCAACAAGTTCAACAACTTTCACGCTCTCGGCGCCGATATCTATTCCTACGAAACGGGTCATAATTTCTCCCTGAGAGCAAAACATAATTGCAACTGCCGATTCATTAAAAAATCGGTTGCTTTTAACCATGCTACTACTGCCTATTTAGGGGGTGTCCCTAATTTTTTTGTAATCTTGCTTCGCTTATAGACTGCGTTAGAATGAAATTGTTGAAACCACCTGGGCTATGCCCACGAGTGCCACTACTGTAGCTGCACTAATAACTATTTTGCGATCAGCTGCTAGCCATAAAATACACCCAACAACTGCCAAAGTCGCACCTAATGCAATACTGATTGGGAAATTTCCAATTGAAATGCGAATGACATGAAAATTTAATGCGACTTCTAAAGAACTTGCAATGACCGCAACAATAGCAATCAAACGCTGCGTTGAAAGTAGCAATAAAACAACAGAAGAAACTAATGCCGCTACAGCAAATAAAGTCGATGCTTGGTGCATAAATTAGCCGATACTGCATGCTGGGCTGAGTAGTCAATGCTAAGTTGCCAAATCAAATATTTTAGCTTTTTATAATAAAAAGAGCATAGTACTAAAAAACACTCTGCCCTTTTTGTACAAATCAATTTACCCTGTTAATTTAACTAGTTAGCCTCTGATGCAGTTACGCTTTGAAATAGTTCATCTGGGGTTTTAGCTATTGCTACTCTAGGTAGCTCAATAGGTGCACCTACTTGAGCTAAAAACGAACCCTTAACTTCACCACGCTTAAAAGTAGTAAAAGCTATACGATACATACCGCGCACTATAGATTTAAGGGGATCATCTGGCGTGGAAGTAATTCGCATTAAAGAATTATACTGATTGCCACCTGGATTTTTCGGCATCTCGGCACTATCATCATTATCGCCCAAGTTCACCCATTTCATACATGGTTTGGTGATATCACCGGGAGAAAGTGCTGTTAGGCAACGTTCAACACGCACCCAAGTGTCGAAATAATTGGTATCATCATCTACACCTTTTTTAGCGTATGCCTTAGATATAAAATCGCCTTTTTCAGGCTTGGTGAAACCAGCTACAGGCGAAAGCATTCGTACACCAATTTCAGGAGCAACTACCGGTATCCATAGATACAAATAGTACATTTTTTTGCCTTCACGTAGCTCATCTGCTTCTGAGCCAGGCTCAATATAGCCGAAATAACTAGTAATACTGGCATAAGGTATACGAATAGTTTTGTTATGTTTGACCTGTTTACCTAAGTCGGCACTAAATTGAGGTAAACCACCACAACTCAATGTAAACATAAGCATTAAACAACTATAAAAACTTATTAAGCAACGCATAAAATTCCCTTGGTTATGTAGTTTGTAATCCTACATAACTTTTAAAAAATGTCGAGGTGGTCATGTTGCTCTTTAAAAATTAATGCGTCAAGGCATGCGTATATCAGCTTGCCAAAATCAAATATTAGTGATGACAAAAGAAAAAAATAAAAGTGGAGAAACGACAATTATTCTCATTAGCGCAACAAAAAACCCCCCAGCCCCGTGGGCTGATGTACCATTAAGTAAATGGAACGATTGGCAGTGGCAATTGCGTCATCGTCTAACCAATGCGAATGATTTAGCAACAGTAATCAAACTAAGTGCAAATGAAATTGAAGCTTGTAAGCGTGTTCCTTTTGCTTTGGCGGTAACGCCTTATTACGCTTCATTAATAAATACTACTGCAGCTTTGTGCCCCATTAGACGACAAGCCATCCCCAGCACTGAAGAACTAATTATAAATCAGGAAGAGCTGGAAGACCCTCTTGCAGAAGAAACTCATATGCCGGTTACAGGCTTAACCCATCGTTATCAAGATCGCGCTTTGTTATATCTGACCCACAACTGCCCAGTATATTGCCGCCATTGCAATCGTAAACGTAAAGTCGGCGATCCATCTTCAGCACTGAAAACTATTGAATTGCATGAAGCCCTTAATTATTTAAAAAGACACTATGAAGTACGCGATGTTTTAATTTCTGGGGGTGACCCATTAACTATAAATGATGATCGCCTAAATAGCTTGCTTCATAGTTTACGTGCTATTGAACACCTAGAAATTATTCGCCTTGCCACTCGTACGCCAGTCACTTTACCTCAACGAATTACTAAAGAGCTTACTGACATAATTGCCAAGTACCATCCGATTTATGTTAATACCCACTTTAACCATCCTAGTGAATGCACCAATGAAGCAGCACAAGCCTTAGAGCAATTAGCTAATGCTGGTTGTGTTACCGGCAATCAAATGGTTTTACTTAAAGGTATTAATGACGATCCAACAATTGTTACCAAATTAAATCATTGGTTACTACGTCATCGCTGTCGTCCTTATTATATTTTTCAAGCTGACTTAGCCCAAGGTATTGCCCATTTTCGCACACCTATTTCTAGCGGTCTTAAAATTCTTGCTGCCTTACGTGGCCACACCAGTGGTTTGGCGGTGCCACACTATGTTGTTGATTTGCCCGGTGGTGGCGGCAAAGTAGACTTAAGTAATAACTATCTTGTAAGTCATAAAGGTAAAACTTTAGTTTTTAATAACTATGAAGGACACCACTTTAGTTATGAAGAGGGATAATTAGTGTTGCGGTTAGGCCTTTTTTTTATAGCAATAACTATTTTTAGTTTATTAACTATCTCGATAGGCGCTGCAAAAGCACTATTAGTAAAAGCTTTTATCTCCGGACCTGGAAGTACCATCGATGACCAGGCACAAAAATGGCATCAAAATTATAAAGACAATGGCGACTATAACGAAAGTTGGTTCTTTATCGTTCATACTAATGATGGTGGTTTGTTAATCGCCACAGTATATATCACTAATCTCGGACTTAATACTTTCGATGCTGGATATGACATCGCTTATTATGACAGCAAAGGCAAATTTGCAAAATGCCACCAAGAGTATTCATGTAAACATATTCGCACCGCAAAAACAGGGTTTGATATTCAAATTGGACGTTCACACATCTATAAACAAAACGGTAATTATCATCTCTGGGTTGACGAAGCAGAGTTGGGCTTAGATCTTATACTAACTCCAGAATTACCGGCGCATCAATTTGGTAACGGTCAAATTAAACTACCCGATAAAAAATTTTTCGCACTTGGCCTAAATACTCCAAGAGCGCGTGCTGCCGGTTCTTTGCATGCACAAAATATTACCGCCAACCTTGCAGGACTTGCGCAACATGATCATAGCTGGGGTACTGAAAAACTTCCGACGCTTTTAAAACGCTGGCAAACATTAAGAATCTTCTCCCCAGAATTAACCTTGATATTGTATGATCAAAAACTAAGTGATGAGTATAATAATATGCGAGTGCAAACAGGTTTATTCGTGGTGCACCATGGCAACAATAAAAAATATGATCTAGTTTCGTTAAATTCTTTTCAATATCTACCTCAAAAAATGCGACGTGAGCCTAATTCTGACTATGAATATCCCACCACCATCACAATATCTGCCGCAGGTGGTAATTATAAAATACAAGGAACTATCAAGCAAAGCCGTTTTCTTGATGCGGTTGATGTTTTAAGTGAAATCTCTTGGCCGGTACGTACTGCGATTCGCATTTTTTACGCCAAACCATATTGCTTGCGTTATTTTGGCGATTATCAATTAGACATTATTAAAGAGAACAAAACGACCAAACATATTAGCGGCACGGCTATTCTTGAGGCAAATATTTATAATTAATTTACCGATTAAAATAGCCGGTAATGCAGTAATAGCTTAAGTATATTCTCATACATGTGCAATACTAACCTATCTTTTCTTCTAAATATAATTTATAACAATTACTTTCACTAAGCCATAGCATCATCGCGATAATTTTCGCACCAATGCGCTATTTCATCAAGCATAGCAAAACATTTGCGATATTGTTTTTTAATGTAATTAACCGCGCTTTGATAATTGTTATTAGATTGCGGTGGCGTGGTTGCATTAATATGGGTTTTATTTTTTAAGTCTTTGAAGTCAATGCGTCTTGAATAGTTGCCACTGGTAAAAAAAGTTGTAATTCATTTGATGGTAGAGAAACAAACCCAAATTGCTCATAATAGCGTTTAGCCTCTTGGTCTTTAGCATCTACAAACAGACCTATCCCGCCAGCCTTGTTAAAAATTTCGAGAAATTTTTCCATGGCCGCAACCAGCAAGGTTTTGCCGAAGCCTTGCTTTTGGCAGGTTTTAGCGACTGCTAACCGACCAAGCCTTACCCCAGCCACATCGCGAGGCAGCTTTTTGGCTTGGTCTGACGAAAGCGACACCGATTTTATCTGGCAAAGATTGAGAGAAAAGAAGCCTAGAATAGGCTTTGGGTTTAGCGCGTCCTCATCCACTAAAACAAATGTTTTTGAAATGCCCCTGCGTGCGCGTTGCTTTGCAGTTTGTTGTAGATACACATTGAGTGGTTCGCTTCCACACTCAAATCCAGCTCGATCATGAGAATCCGCTAGCGCTTCGATTTTAAGCACGCTTCATGCCTTTAAAAACTTTAACCGCATCCTTAAGACGCTTGTTAGGCTTTGGTGGATGGTCGAGCAAAAATAAAACTTTTTTAGCATCTTTTTGCGATAACTGAATAAGCGCTTCACGCTCTAATATACGTTGTGCTTCCTGATACGCAGCTTGTACCATAAACTGATTAACGGTTGCACCCAGAAGTTCAGCCGCTTGTTCGAGTGTCATACGAACATTGTCTGAAACACGAGCCGTAATCCTTGTTCGGGGTTCTTCAATAATGTGTGGCATGTGTACATGGTGCCATTTTGGCACCAGTTAGTCAATAATTTAATATATTCATTAAATATATTCAGGAATAATGGGCAGCGTAGTTTATAAAACAGTGTCCCTATGAGCCTCCCTATGAGCCCTCTATGAGCCCTATGAGCCCCGTATTGTTTTTACGTAGCGAAGAACACTAGGATAAGCGCCACTAAAACCATGATCATCAACCAGGTCGTGCCAAATAGCTTTGGCGTTGCGTCCTTTTTGCAAACTCTCTGCAATGAAATCGTGATAAGGCACGAACTTGCTGGTTTTGTGCGGACACGATGACTTTGGTGGCTCTAAATCACTGTTAGAGTCAGTGATCACCTATATGGCCGCTTTTGATTTTAGAGCTTGTGGTTGTAAGTTTGTTAGCGCTGGTAGTGGTTTCTTTAAACGACCTCGCCACCCAGATTTACGGATAGGGATACCAGCAGCTTGAAGATAAGCTGATGCTGTTTCTCTTCTTACACCGGTTTCTCTTTCAATACGGCGTAATGACCAGCCGAGACGACCAAGTGCTAAAATTTGTTGTTGTTTTATTTCGCTCAAAACGTTGCTCATTATCGCGCTAGGTCA
>JAFGEK010000061.1 GCA_016931625.1 Deltaproteobacteria bacterium
AGAGAGTTTTACGTAACTCCTCGTCATTCCTACGAAAGTAGGAATCCAATTCCGATAAAAGTGAAAAATGAGACTAAGAGTCAGGTTTCGGGGGGGCGACTTGAGTCGTTATTCTCAGCTCGCTTTCAAGCGCGGAGATCCTTCTTATTCCGGCACAACGATTCATCTCCAGCAATACGATGGTCAGGTGCGCGCAAAGCTCCGGCTTCACGAGGATATCGTTTTGGCGCTGCGTGTGAATGGCGCTTTTGGTGGTACCGCTGCCGACGATTTGATCGACATGGGTGATTCAGGGCTGATTCGTCGCAAATGGTCATTTAGTAGTGGTATGGCAGACGCCGTGGCAACGTGGTCCAATGCAGATATGCCTGTTTCAGCCGCTCTCGGTATCGAGTATTCGTATGACTCCGAGGACATCGGTCGCCCGAGGCGGCTCGACCGTACCACACACGCCGTAACCCAGCAATTGGGAGATTTTCAGCCCCTCGAGCTTCGCAACTTTGCTCTCTATGCTCAGGTACGAGCACATTTTTTAGAAAAAGCACTCAAGTTGATTACCGGCGTTCGTTGGGATCAACATTCGATATATAACACTCAGTTAAACGCGCGTGCCGGTGCGGTATACCGTATAAATTCGATGCTGACCACCAAGTTGCTGTATGGGTCTTCTTTCAAGGCGCCGTCGCCATTTCTGCTCTATGCGCAACCGCTGCAAGTCGGTGGCATTATCGGTAATATCAACCTCGATCCACAACGGGCTGACTCTATTGAGCTGGCCGCGTCGTTTTTCTTTTTGCAATACTTCGATTTTTCGACCAATGTGAGTCTAACTCGCATCAGTAACAAAGCAGAGTTTCAGCCTACTGGTATCAATCAGGCGGCTCAGAACGTAGCCGAAATCAACAGCATGTCAATTGAAAGCAAGCTGAACGTGGTCTATAACAAAAACCTTCGGGGATTTGTTTCGCTCGAACGCCAGTTTGCTGAACGCTCGTTCGCGGCTTTCGGATATCTTTCGCAATTGGTGGGCTCCAAATTGGCTGCATATCCAGATCTAGTTGCGCGAACTGGTGTCACCTACTTAAGGCCAATCACCAATGATTTCGACTTGCAGGGTTCTGTTTTAGCAAAATATGTGAGCGCCAGACGTTCATCGACTTCCAACAGCCTGCTGGCAATGGGTCGCTACAAGGTAGGGGAATACGTTGCCCTCGATGCGACGATGATGGCTACGTACCACATGTCGACCGATATACGGATTCATATACAATTGATCGGACGCAACCTTTTCGACTCATACACTCAAGAGCCCGGTTTTGCCGGATACGATTATCCTGCGCGACCGCGAGAGCTATTATTGAATGTTGGATTAGAACTCTGACCCTCCTTAGAGCAGTTTCCTCTTGAATTGATCTACTGCGACACGACATATCTGCCGTAAGCTGGCGGCCTAGTCGTTTCGCTGCTCGAAATAGGTCCACTATTCCTTAAGCTGCTCACTTCTCAGGTGCCATCTTCGGCCACGGTCTGTAGTGTCTCGCTACGCTCACTTCAAAAGTAACCGTACGCTTATTGACGCGTAGCAATTACTGTGCTTGAAGGATGCAGTATAAGAAACTTTTCTTATTCAAACACGACATACTTTGCATGGTCATTCCTCATCTCTCGGTGGGGAGAGCAGGGGGAAAAAAATCGTATTTTGTTAAATATGCATAGTGTGTAAACTCAAAAACTTGTGTTATATATTCACAGCTAGAAAGCTCTATTGTTTTTGTTGTTTATGTAATAGTTTCAATTTCAAGTAATTATTGAATTAACGTGTAGTTGAGCCATAAAAATATATTAGATATATATTAACGCTAGCTGAAGATGTTAAATCTGGATAGATGACGATAGATGAAAGATATCACGCAACGAACATTGTGCTTATAGTGTGTATGATGCAGCGTATAAATCATTAATAATGCGGTAAATGTTTTTTGCTTAGGCTCACAAATTTTGTGAGGTTTGCATATGCTAATTAATTGATTTATTTAGTTTTAGTGAGTTAATTTAGTCAGAACAAAATAATTTTATTTACAAGATCTTTATCACATCTGAGTAGCTTGTTGAAATTATTGTGATGTATTAGATAGGCGCAGGTTTAATGTACTGAGGTATTTATTTGCGCCGCCTAGAAAATCTGCGAATCCGTTCGCAACCGACTGATTTCACATGTGGCCCTACATGTTTACATGCAGTCTACTCATATTATGGCGATCATGTTGATTTACAGAGAGTTATTAATGAAATTCCCACATTACCCGAGGGTGGGACTTTAGCTGTTAGACTTGCCAATCATGCTTTAGCGCGTGGGTATCACTGCACGCTTTGTACTTATAACCTTCAAATTTTCGACCCAACCTGGTTTAAAAAGCCTTCAATCGATATTATTGAGTGTTTGAAATTACAACAAAAGGCTAAAAGTGACGCCAAATTGCGCTTAGCAACGCCATCATATTTAGAGTTTTTAGAACGTGGTGGCCAATTAAAGTATCATGAACTTAATAGACAATTAATTCATAATTATCTTAAACAAGAGATACCAGTATTAACTGGTCTTAGCGCTACTTATTTATATGGCTGTGCTCGCGAAACTAATGATTATGATGACATTAGTGGTGAGCCCACCGGTCATTTTGTAATTCTTTCGGGTTACGATTCAAAAGCGAGAAAGATTTTTATTACCGATCCGCAAAAAGATAATCCACGCTTTGGCGAAACAGAATATGCTGTTAGCTTCGAAAGACTCATTGGAGCTATTTTGCTTGGCATAATTACTTATGATGCAAATTTGCTCATTATTGAACCTAGGTAGCAGGATATGCCTACTTTACTTGTTTTAGAAAAACCAGAAGCTTGGGGGCTACATCTTAATGGTGTTGAAGTTGTTGCCGCGCAAGAATACTTGGTAAATCCAAAGTATCATGATGCTAAAAGAACAAAAGTTTTTAATTTATGCAAAACTTATAGCTATCAAACAGTAGGGTATTATGTTTCACTTTTAGCTTCGGCACGTGGACATAAACCAATGCCGTCTGCTGAGACTTTACAAGATTTAAGGCAGGCATCAATAATTCGCATCGCTTCTGAAGATTTAGATGAATATATTCAATTAGCTTTTAAAGATCTTAAAACATCCGATTTTGAGTTAAGTATTTATTTCGGTCGCAATTTAGCTAAAAGATATGATCGACTTTCTCGAGCTTTGTTTAATCAGTTTCCAGCTCCGTTATTGCGCGCCGAATTTCGCTACAAAGAAAAATGGAAACTAGAGTCTCTTAGACCTATTGCTGCAGGGGATATTCCTGAGTCACATCATAATTTTGTTCGCGAACAAGCTGAACGTTACTTTGATCGGCCTCACGGACCGGCGATTATAAAGAATCCATATTATGAAATTGGGATTTTGATAAATCCCGAAGAAGTAAATGCCCCTTCAAACGATAAAGCAAAAGCCAAATTTGTTAAAGCCGCCAAAATGGCTGGTATGCAACCAACATTAATTCGTAAAGAAGACTATGGTCGCGTTGCCGAATTTGACGCTCTTTTTATTCGCGAAACCACTAGTGTTAATCACCATACATACAGGTTTGCGCGCCGTGCAGCTGCTGAAGGACTTATAGTAATTGACGACCCAGAATCTATAGTGCGTTGTTCAAATAAAGTATATTTAGCCGAATTATTTAAAAAACATAAAATATCGGCACCAAAGACATATATGGTGCATCGCAATACAATGGCTAAAATCGAACAAGAGATATCATTTCCATGTGTCGTTAAACAACCAGATAGTTCGTTTTCTATGAATGTTTCTAAAGCAAATAATATAACTGAATTTCGGTCGCATGTTGCTGAAATTTTAGAAGAATCAGAACTTGCGGTAGTGCAGCATTTTGTTCCTTCTGATTTTGACTGGCGTATTGGTGTAATTGATGGTCAAGCTCTTTATGCTTGTCGATATCATTTTGCTAAAGGAGATTGGCGCATTCAAACTGTCGATCATAATGGCAATAAATGTTACGGCAAGGTAGAAACTATTGCCATAGAAGATGCTCCTAATGAGGTGGTTACATTGGCTATAAAAGCAACAGCTCATATCGGCGATGGTTTTTATGGCGTAGATATCAAACAAAATAGTGAAGGATTTTTTGTGGTCGAAATAAATGATAATCCTAATATTGATTCTGGTTATGAAGATAAAATATTAAAAGATAGATTATATGCTTCTATTATTAATGTATTTGTTAAAAGACTTGAGGCGCGAAGGTTGCGCTTACTATGAATAACTCTTCTTATAAATTACTTCAGGCTATCGGTGTCGAGCTTGAATATATGATTGTTGATAGAGAAACTCTTGATGTTAAGCCACTTGCTGATCAAGTGTTAAAATCGGTGTCCGGTGAATATGAGTCAGAAATTGAGCAAGGCGATATTGCTTGGTCTAATGAGCTTGCTCTTCATGTTCTTGAACTAAAAACCAATGGACCAGTAACATCACTGTCAGGGTTACCTGCGAAGTTTCAAAAAAATATTCATAAAATAAATGACATTCTAACTCAGTTTGACGCCAGATTAATGCCATCAGCAATGCATCCATGGATGAATCCTGAGCAACAATTGCAATTATGGCCTCATGAAAATAATGAAATATATAACTTTTTTGACCGTGTTTTTAATTGTCGCAGACATGGATGGGCAAATTTACAGTCAACTCATATAAATTTATCTTTTGGTAATGATGAAGAATTTGGCAGACTTCATGCCGCGATTAGGTTAATTTTACCGATTATTCCCGCCATAGCCGCGAGTTCTCCATTGAAAGAAGGCCAGCTTACCGGAGTACTAGATTCTCGTCTTGCTGTTTATAGTTATAATAGCGAACGTATACCAAGTAGCACTGGCAAAGTGATTCCTGAAAGAGTTTTTAACAGACAAGATTATGAACAAGTAATACTTCAACAGATTTATCACGATTTACAACCAATAGACCCTGAAGGCATTTTACGACATGAATGGGCTAATGCGCGTGGTTGCATAGCACGTTTTGATCGTGGTGCGATTGAGATCAGACTATTAGATATTCAAGAGACGCCAAAAGTAGATATAACTATCGCTGCTGTGGTAATTGCAGTAATTCGTGCGCTTTGTGACGAAAAATTAAGTGATATTCATCAACAACAATTATGGGAAATTGACCCACTGCGTGATATTTTGCACGAATGCATCGAATCTGGTGGCGATGCAATTATTGACGATCAACAATATTTAGAAACTCTTGGTATTAATGATTTACAATCATGTTCTGCATTGGAGCTTTGGCGACATTTAGCTTTGCGTTGTAAGAAAGATTTTGATGATGAACTTAAGTCTGTCTGGGATATATTAATGAAGCATGGTTGTTTATCTAATCGAATTAGACGTGAATTGGGACCACGACCATCTCGCACTATACAATATCAAGTATATGAGCAATTATGCGATTGTTTACGTAACGGTGAAATGTTTGTTTAATTATAAGTGCAATCATCCTTAATTCGCGCTAAGTTTTATTAAATATGAGACTACGCTTATTAGTAAATCTTAACATATTTTTAGCAATAACAGGTTTACTTAGCGCTTGTGGTTCAAGTCGTCACAAAAGTCTAGTCTGGCTTGATTGTGGCGTTGGTTATAGTTTTGGGGTCGCCAAAGAATCTGATGATCATGGTTTTACGGCAGGTGTAGCTATTGGGGTAGGTGATGATAATCGAGATGGTTGGGGTATAAATGTAGGTGTTGGTGTTGACGCTGCGCTTATTAATAATGAATATAAAGCAGGTATGGGGATAGCAGGAAGTAATATTCGTATTGATCGAACATTATCGAGCATGCCTGATTTTGCATCAATGGTATCACGTTGGACGGCTACGACTACATTAGGATATGGTGGTGCAAATAAAAAATCAGCAAATAAAAGACAGTCAATATCTGAAAAATTAGGCATGAAACTATTTACTGGCCCTACTGCAGCTTTATTAACTAGCGATGGCATGGGTTTATCGCTTTCTGGCGGGCCAACAGGTATGATGACAACAGAAGGCAGTCGAACTTTTGGTGGTGAGTTGCGATTGCGTTTGTCTCTTGGACCAATAATTAATTAATAGTATATTTTATAATCATACTATATTCCTACCGTACATTGTTGTTATAGGCATATATCATCATAAGCTAAATAGGAGTTATTATGTCAATAGCGCTAAAACGTATTGGAATATTAACCGGAGGTGGTGATTGCCCAGGGCTCAACGCAGTTATCCGCGCGGTTGCTAAGGCGGCAATAAATGGCGGGCTTGAAGTTGTTGGCATAGAAGATGGTTATCTTGGGCTAATTCAAAATCGTATGCGTGTACTGACTTCAAATGATGTCAGCGGCTTGCTGACTATGGGAGGCACCATTTTAGGTTCATCAAATAAAGCAAACCCTTCAGCTTATGCCGTACCTGATGCGAACGGTAAATGGGTGGTGCGCGATGTTCGCGATGAAGTGGTAAAACACTACAAGCAAAGCCAACTTGATGCCTTAGTTGTTATAGGTGGCGATGGCACAATGAGCGGTGCAGCACAGCTAATAGAACACGGCATTACTAATATAGTTGGTGTCCCTAAAACTATCGATAATGATTTGTGGGGTACTGATGTAACTTTTGGACATGACACTGCTGTAGAAACTGCCACCCAGGCTCTTGATAAAGTGCATACTACCGCATCTAGCCACCATCGTGTCATGGTAGTAGAACTTATGGGCCGTTATGCTGGTTGGTTAGCTTTGCATGCCGGGGTTGCTAGTGGCGCTGATGTAATTTTAATGCCAGAAATACCATTTTCACTCGATGTAGTAACCGATAAATGTGTTGAGCGTAGCAAGTTTGGCAAACGTTTTACGATTGTCGCAGTTGGTGAAGGTGCTACACCAAAAGGTGGCGAGCAGTTCGTTGAGCACGTTGATCCTACCTCGCCGGATCCTATTCGTTTAGGCGGTGTTGGCAAATTTGTTGCCTCTGAAATTGAAAAACGTTCAGGTATTGAAGCAAGAGCTATTGTGCTTGGGCATGTTCAACGTGGTGGCACTCCAACCCCACATGATCGTTTGCTATCAACTGAGTTTGGTTTTCATGCTTACGAATTAGTTACCGCAGGGCATTTTGGTGAGCTTGTGGTTAAACGCGATGGCAAGATTAACTCTGTACCTATTAGTGAAGTTGCCAATAAAGTTCGTACGGTGCCCACAGATCATATAATGGTTAGAGCTGCACGTGCTGTAGGTACATGTTTTGGTGATTAGTAACGTTTAGTTGAAACTTAAGGGCTCACCACGAACGGGTGGCTAAAATTGTCAACATTAGCGTCATGTATCGAATTTGGAATATCAGCTACATCTGCGCTTGATCGTTTTGTCGCTTGGGTTACTGATACTGGACTTTCACTTTATCCCGCCCAAGAGGAAGGTATTTTAGCATTAGCTGAGCATCAACACTTAATTCTTAATACCCCGACGGGCTCTGGAAAATCGCTAGTAGCTAGCTTTGCTTTATTTCTAGCTTTATGCGAACAAAAACGAGCGTTTTATACTTGTCCCATTAAAGCTTTAGTAAACGAAAAATTTTTTGATTTTTGCCGCATTCTTGGACCTGATAATGTCGGCTTACAAACTGGCGATGCTACGGTTAATCGCGATGCCAAAGTAATTATATGCACTGCCGAAATATTAGCTAATATAGCAGTGCGCGAAGCACGCCTAGCGGCTGATTATATAGTTATGGATGAATTTCATTACTATGGTGATCGCGACCGTGGTTCGGCTTGGCAAATACCTTTGTTGTTACTTGACCAATCTGTCTTTGTACTAATGTCTGCGACGTTGGGGGATACACATAAAATTACTGACTATTTAGAAGCAATTACAGGTCGTGAAGTTGCCGATGTGCGTAGCGCCGAACGCCCGGTACCGCTTGATTTTGTCTATAGTGATAATCCCTTACACGAAACATTAGCTGAACTCATTAAACAGAATCGACAACCAATTTATTTGGTAAATTTTACACAACGTACTGCAGCCGAACAAGCACAAAATCTACTCAGTAGCGATTTTACTGTTAAAGAAGACAAAGAAGCCCTGCGCCAAGCCATTGCCAATGAGCGTTTTAGCACCCCCTACGGTAAAGACATGCAGCGTTTTTTGCGTCACGGGGTTGGATTGCATCACGCTGGATTACTACCAAAATATCGATTACTGGTTGAAAAGTTAGCTCAGCGTGGGTTACTTAAAGTGGTGTCTGGCACTGATACTTTAGGTATGGGTATTAATGTGCCAATTCGCACCGTATTGTTCACTAAATTATGCAAATATGATGGTGAAAAAACTGCCATTTTATCAGCACGTGATTTTCATCAAATCGCTGGGCGGGCAGGGCGTAAAGGGTTTGATGATCATGGATATGTAGTTGCACAAGCGCCTGAGCATATTATTGAAAATCGGCGCCTTGAATCTAAAAAGCAAACTGGACGTAAAGTAATTAAAAAACAGCCGCCCGATAAAGGTTATGTGCATTGGGATAAAAATACATTTGAGCAATTACAGCAAAAATCCCCTGAACCTTTAGAATCTCGTTTTGAAGTAAGCTTTGGTTTGCTACTTAGTTTGATTCAAAGTGAAGTTGCGGTGAAAGGTGGCGGCTATGGTCGCCTAATTCAACTTATCGCCAATTCCCACGGCTCTGATGGTATCAAGCGTCGTCAACGTCATCAAGCAGCACGCTTGTTTCGTACCTTACGTAAAGCTGGTATTATCGTGCTGCATCAGATTGAAGACTATCGTGGTGCTTATGTGCGTATTGCTAAAGAATTGCAGCGCGATTTTTCATTGTTTCACACTTTGTCTCTGTATTTGGTAGAAAGCTTAACCATGCTTGAGCCAAATAGTCCCACATATTATTTAGATATATTATCCCAAGTAGAATCAGTGCTTGAAGATCCTGATGCTATTCTTTACCGTCAGCTCGATAAACTAAAGGGCGACAAAATAGCCGAACTCAAAGCCGCTGGTGTTGAATACGAAGAGCGCATGGCTGAGCTTGAAAAATTAGAATATCCTAAACCAAATCGTGATTTTGTCTATGCAACTTTTAATGAGTTTGCCGAAAAACATCCGTGGGTAGGCAGCGAAAATATTCGCCCAAAATCTATAGCACGTGACTTAATTGAGCGTATGCTATCTTTTAAAGATTATGTAATTGAGTATAAATTAGAGCGAATCGAGGGTCTGCTTTTACGCTATCTTACCGAAGTTTATAAAACCTTAATCCAAACCGTACCAGCTAAGTATCACGATGATGATTTACTCGATGTTGTTACTTATCTGCGTTCACTAGTACGTAGTGTTGATTCAAGCCTTATTGATGAATGGGAGAGATTGCGCGACCCTGATGCACCAATAGTTGAAAATATTGCAGAATTGTCACCACCCAAGCCACGCGACATAGCCAGTGACCCCCGTGCATTTGCGGCGCGAGCGCGTAATGATTTGCATAAACTTCTAAAGGCCTTGGCGCAAAAAGATTACCAAGCGGCGAGCGAGGCAGTATTGCAGCGCGAGAATGAATGGTCACCCGAAAAAATAGCCACAGAGATTGAACCATATTATATCGAACATAGTCATATAGATATTACACCATTAGCGCGTCGTCCGCATAACACCTTCATTAAAGAAATTGGCCCACGCCAGTGGCAAGCGATACAAAAAATTGTCGATGAAGATGGTGAAGCCGATTGGGTGATTGAGTGTTTAGTAGATTTGATTGAAGAACGAGATGAAGACTTGCCCCTAATTGAGTTGGTGAGAGTGACTAGGTAAAGTAAAATATGCCTCTCAATATTGCAATTATTGGTTGTATTATACAATTTCAAAGTATGAATACGAAATTTATCACTTAAAAGCTAGCGTTATTATTAACGACAAATGTATGATAAATAGATAATATATAAAAAGAGTTAGGGGGTATGCCATGGCCGCTACATTAAAGTCACAACCGCTAATTTTGACTTATGATGACTATTTGCGTTTTCCTAATGATGGCAAGCGTTACGAAATTTTTGAAGGGGAGGTTGAAATGAATCCAGCACCATTAGTTATTCATCAACGTATTTCGCGTAAGCTCGAATTTATTTTGTTGACTTACATTGAAAAAAATAATCTTGGTGAGATTTTTGATGCTCCAGTAGATGTAATTTTAAGTCGCACTAATGTTGTTCAACCCGATCTCGTCTTTGTTGCGAAAGAGCGTAGCTCAATAATTGCTGAGCGCGGTATTTTTGGTGCACCAGACTTGGTTGTTGAAATTTAATAGGAAAGTATGAAAATCTATAGTGCACCTTCTAATGATTTAAAAGCTATGACACTGCCCGAACGTTGTGCTAATTATGGCTTGGCTATTACAGCAATAGTGGCTGAAGCTAAGCGGAAAATAGCACCAAAACGTATTTATTTATTTGGCTCGCGTGCTCGTGGCAACTCGCGCCAATTGTCTGATATTGATTTAGCATTCATCTTTGACAATCATGCTAACTGGAGTGATTTTTCCTCATGGGTTCATGAAGAAGCACCTACTTTGCTTGATGTAGATCTAATAGATCTCGATTTGTGCCACGAGAGTTTACGAGAACAGATATATCATGAGGGGATAATTATTTATGAACGTGAATATTGAACCAACAACGCAACGTAAAATTGACAATTTCAACAAGGCACTGGCTGCACTTAATCGTTTTATGTTAGAGCCAAACCGTAGCGAAGCAACAGCCGCCGGTATTATTAAAGGTTTTGAATTCACTTTCGAGCAAACCTGGAAACTTTTTCAACATTTGGCTGATCTTGCTGGCATGCAAACAGCCTCTCCCAAAGCAGCGCTACGAGCTGCATTAAAACTAGGCCTTATTGATGATGAAAAATTATGGCTCGATATGCTTGTAGACCGAAACTTATCAAGTCACACTTATCACACTAGCTTGGCCGAAGAATTAGTTGAACGTATCGAGAGTAGTTACAGCAAAGAGTTACAAGCGGTAGCAAGTCGGGTACAAAGTCATTTGCGCGACGATAAATGTTAATTATTAATTATATTAAAAACTGGAGGCGCGGACGGGATTTGAACCCGTGAATGACGATTTTGCAGACCGTTCCCTTACCACTTGGGTACCGCGCCGATCTAATAAGATATACCGAAAATGCCTTATTGCCTTTTCGAGCGTATGGAGTCAAGTCTTGAATAAAAATATACGACAAATTGTTATTTATCTTTTTATTATTTACACTGATGGTTTGGGGCTATTTTCTGCGGTTTTATTTTTTGCACCGGAGTGTACTGTTGCAATTATTGCCGTGACAATTATTAGTATGCCAACAAAAAATAGGGGCAATATTTGTGAGAATAGAGTATAAGATGTACCGTTAGCTAACATTTCATTTTTCATATCAGGTGGTGCATTGGCGATAGTAAAAAATATATTTTTGAGTTCAAAAAATAATTGCAAGATAATTAATATAAATAATAACACAATGTTGCCAACAGCCAAAAGGGTCATGTTGATTTTAGGTAATGCGTTTAAACCCTGCATTATTGCTAATGCGATACCGAGTAAAAATAGCAATACAATTAAAATGGTTAATATTGAAGTGGCAAATTCTGGGAAATAAGAGTTTAAATATATATGAGTTGTCAAATAGGTGCTTATCATAATTAGCCCTCAATAAATGAGACAATAAAAAGTGATTTAGCTAGCTTGTGTTTGGGCGCGGCTACGTAATGCCGTCGCAATAAAAACACTTGATACTAAAATAGCTAGAAGTATCAAGCTAATGATTTGTGTTTCTAAAAAATTAGATATCCCGGCGGCCATCATCATTGCTTGTTGTTCTTTAGCTACTGATGATACTGATTCAAAGCAAATACCCAGGTTAACTATAGCATTGCAAACACTATTAAGCATAAGCATAGCAATAGCGCCAATAGCTAATGGGGTAGCGTTAAAACGTGAACGTAAAGTGATAAATTGCAAAACTATCATAGCAGCTGCAATGATGGCGTAACCAATTATTTGGAATAAATAATAGTCATGGTTATACAATATGTTTAAGGGGCTATGGCGCAGATGGTAAGTAAGTTCAAAAAAACCCATTTTTATAACTCCTTATAAAACAGACAGCCTGGATGATTATCTAATTCTTTACAAAAAGTATCGAGCCCTTTTTCTCGTATCATTTTAATATTACTTCTGATCATATTGCCATTAATTATATTTAAAGATGCCAATTTATCGCAAGCTGCAACATCAAGACACTGCCAACAACCTTCTAACTTATGTGAAACGCAGCATTCTCGTATTGTACAATTCATTGAACCGCCACCATTACGACAAATTGTAGGGCAAATCATTTGTTCCCATGCTTTTAGCAATTGATAACATTGTTCTACATGTTCAAAAGCTTTTAATTCAGCATTATATTTAGCGAGTGCTGGCCCCCATTTTTCAAATTTCATTGCCTTAAACTTTATAAGCAGAGATTGGGCAAGAGCTGCAGGGTTATCTTTTAATAGATAACATTTGGCGCAATAAATGCCGCAGTAGCTAACGTTTTCTAGATTGCTCATTATGTCGATGTCTTTTTAATATATAAATGAAGATTAGCGATAAATTCACATAGACTCAAGCGGTACTTGCGATCCGCTATCATTAGGTGTTTGCCTTGCCTCTACAACAGGTAGGCTTAGATGACTTTTTCACTTTTTATATGAGGTAGCCATAATAAAGGTGCTACGATAAATCCCAAGCCAATAATTTTATAAATAATATGCAGTTTTTGATATTTAATGAGGGACATCCCCTATTATATGTGGTGGTCGGGTCTGTATTTATATGACTTAAGTTTAGTATGCACTAATTGCTTTTGCTTTTACCATAGGGCATTTTGTTTAAATGTCAAAACGCTTTCATTCAAAGCCAATCTTGTCACCACCGCAACGTGCGCCAGCAGGCAGTTTTACAGCAGGTAAACCTCCAATTGTTAAATCTAGTGTGCGAAAAGAGCAACACCCAACAAATAGTGATGATTCAAATAATAATTCTATCGATTCAATAAGTTTGCCAGAGAAAAGCAAGCGATCTCATAACCCATTTGGTTCAGTGCGTCGCTATGATTTAGCTTTAAAACTTACTGGTGTTAAAGAAGAAGAAAAAAATCCAATAGCAAAGTCGCCTGAGTCGTCTAACAACGCATCAAGCGATCAGTATGATGAAACGGTGCGACCACCACCGGGGGCACCAACTATTCGTCCATCAGTTCATCGTCAGCATCAGGTGCCCCCTGATCTTGATGATTTGCTGCAAAATACTGCAAATAGCTTGTTATTAGTAGCTGAACCAGATGGAGCAACTGCATTTGATATTTCAATTCGTGATGATGTTTTTGATGAACTTGCATGCCGTATTGCAATACGTGATCATACTGTAACTGCAACATTTCGAGTAGCTGATACAAATTTACGTCGCTTACTTGAAGCTGAAGCTGGTCGTTTGCGTGCACAGTTAAGCGATAGAGGTTTTAAAGTAGATCAAATAATAATTTGTGAAGCAGAAGATTAGGGGGGGTCACTAATTTGGGTTCCATTCATAGCGTCCGATTACTGGACCAGTTACATTAATTACATTATCGCTAAGTATCATTTCACCCTGTTTGGCTGAAACATTAAGCCCCGGGGCTTTAAAGATTAAGGGGCCATCAAGCTGTACTCGTTCTGTTTTACCGTTATAGACAGCATTACCTCCAGATAATACCCCGTTGCGTGGTGTTTCTATACGCACATCTTCTAAGGTAGCTTTACGTTCCTCAAAGCCAATTTGACCACGTATACCATATATTTCAAAAACCTGATCACTAGCGTTCACTGAATCACTTTTTGAAAAATGACGAATGTGAACACCTTGAGCGTCAGCATTATTAATGTCACCAGTAGAACGTTCTGCCATACCGACCCATACTAGCTTTGCTGCTTCATGTTCTTCGATACGCACCCCTTCAAAGATGAATTGTTTTTCTGGTACTATTTCGGCTTTGGTCATTGGTGGGGTATTATCGCAGCTAATTAAAAGCATGATGAGAGCTAGGCACTTGGCCAATGGTTGCAGTACTATCATGAGTGTGTGCATAAGATTATGATGTATTACCTTGTTTATGGTCTAATAAGCAATCGCATTATTGTTAGCCTGAACTGAGGAGAATATATGATCCGTAGTATGACCGGCTTTGGTTTTGCCAAACGAGAAGACGCTGGCATTCGCGTTGAAGTAGAAGCCAAAAGTATCAACGGGCGCTTTTTAAAAATTTCATTAAGGTTACCTCCGTCATTATCTGCTTATGAAACAGAAATTGAAGGACTTGTTCGTTCACGACTGCGTCGCGGTTCAATAAGTCTGAAAATAGATATATTTCATCTTAATGGTGAAGCAGCAGTGAGAGTTAACGAAGAAATAATTAAGGCTTATCAGGCAATCTTTCGTCGTCTTGGGGTAAGTGAAGAGCCAATAGCTACATTACCAGGAGTACTTGTCAGTGCTCGAGATGATTTAAACCAAGAAGCCTTAGCCGTTGTGTATGCTACGATAAATGAAACAATTGATAATTTGGTATCTATGCGTAAACGTGAAGGTGATGTATTAGCGAAAGCGTTGCAAAGTTTTTGCGATAATATAGAAGTGTTGCGTAAACAAATTAAATGGCGAGTTCCATTAGTGCTGCAGGAATATCATGATAAATTAAAAAATCGTGTTAACCAGCTGCTTTCAGGATCTAATATTTCCTTAGATAACCAGACGCTAGCTCGTGAATTAGCTTTTTTTGCAGACCGTTGCGATATTAATGAAGAGCTTGATCGGCTTAATTCTCATATTTCTCAAGTAAAAGAACAAATTAATAAAAACGATGAATCAGGAAGAGTATTAGATTTTTTAAGTCAAGAAATACTTCGTGAAGTAAATACTATTGGTGCTAAAAGTTCTGATATAGAGATAAATATGGCGGTGGTTAAACTTAAAACTGAAATTGAACGTTTTAAAGAACAAATTGCTAACGTGGAGTAAATTATGCTGCTGCTTGCTTTGTTATTAGTAGCGGCGACAACATTTAGCGATTCACAAGAGCGCTTTAATATTTTGTTGCCAGAAGGTTGGAGTCAAACAGTAATAGCTTCTAACAACACAGATTCGGTTGCCTTTAAGAGACAAGATGACAAGTTGCTGGCAAATATCTTGATTCATGTAATGCCAGCCGAACCTAATACTTCTTTGCGAAAACTTGCAGTTGCAAGCGGAAAAATATTAACCAAAACTGCAGGGTATAAATTATTGACTCAAGGTGAGGCAAAATTGGGCAAATTAAAAGCTTTTCGTCGAAGGTATATACAAACCATAGATTTTGAAGGCAAGTGGCAAAAAATAAGCGAAGACCGCTGGGCAATCGATAATAACAATGTGTTTATGATTCATGTCGAAACACTGGCAGAATCATTTGCGCATTTTGAAGATGAGTTTAAGGCAATTTTTCAAAGTTTTAAAATTGGTGCGCTTGATGTAGCTAGCGATGATATTTTGCTTGATTCACCTATTGTTGGTCACTGGATCATGGTCAGTAATAAAGATTCATCATTGATTTTAAGGTCTGATGGTACACTTGAGAGCGATGGTAAAAAGGGCACATATACCGTGTTGGACGACAATTTGCAGATGCGTTTGTTGGTAAGCGGTTACGAGCAGCAATTCAAATGGCAATTATTTCAGAACAAACTTTTAATAATGGCGCCTAATAGTGATGAGCCATTTGTATATCGGCAAGCAACTGAGGCTGACAAAGAAGAAGATACTAAGAAATAGCCTAAGTTATTAACCGTAACTGCGTTCTTCCCTTTCTTGTTCTTCTTTGCAACGAATGCAGAGAGTGGTCACAGGTCTAGCCTCTAACCTCTTGGTGGTGATCTCATCACCACATGCTTCGCAAATACCAAATTCGTTGTTTTCTATTTTCTCCAATGCACGATCAATCTTAGAAAGATAATACTTTTCACGATCGCGAAGTCTAAAGATAAACGACTGAGAGTATTCTGCTGAAGCTTGATCGATTTCATCAGGAAGCTCATTAACGTCAAGTTGAGCTTCTTCGGCAAGCGTTTTGCTGGCCTTTTTAATAAGATCAGCGCGTTCTTTTAAAAGTAAATCTTTAAAACGTTTGATGTCTTTTTTGTTCACGAAACTTCTCTCCCTTGGATGGAAGTTGGCCCGTTCCTCCGGAGGCTCACCTTGAACCTACCATTGTAAACACCCATTGGTTAAAAGGGAACTATTATTTGTCATATGTTTTTTTGTTTTAGAATTCTCCCGCAAACTCTTTTAAGAGCTGACCATCTTTCAAGGTCTGCTTTTTTAAAAAGTAAGCCGCGGGTTTTTATAAGGAGAATCACCTTTAGGGCAAGAAAAAAAGGCAAAAGAAAAATCTTAATTATTTAAGGTAGTTATACCAAAGGTGGCAAAGTATTAATTATTGCATGTTGGATGTTGACGCTACTTGGGCTATGACGCCGCGATTATGAGCACAAAAACAGATACTTCTGAAAATGCTGTTTTAATGCAGGCTATTGTAAGTTTATGTAAACGCCGTGGGTTTGTATTTCAATCTAGTGAAATATATGGTGGTTTAAAAAGTGCCTATGATTACGGCCCATTAGGCGCTGAATTAAAACGAAATATTATGAGTGAATGGTGGCGCACTATGGTGCATGAGCGCGAGGATGTTGTCGGGCTTGATGCATCAATAATAATGCATCCCAAAGTATGGGAAGCCTCAGGGCATTTAGCGGGTTTTTCAGACCCATTGGTTGATTGCCGTAATTGTAAAGAGCGTTTTCGTGCTGATAAAGCCCCAAAAATGGACGCTGGTACAACTGTTGAATATATTGAAGGAGGTAAAAAAGGCGGCAAAAAGCTTAGTGGTGAAGTTGATAGTCGTGGTTACATTTGCCCACAATGTGGTAGTTCTGACCTATCAGATGAGCGTCAATTCAATCTGATGTTTCGCACCCAACTTGGTGCTGTTGATACTTTAGGACAAATCGCCAAGGTAATCGAAAAATATAAGGATGCTACTGGGGAAGAATTGCGCAAGCAAATCGAAGCGTTGGTGCGTGAAACAGCTGCTTATTTACGCCCCGAAACTGCGCAGGCGATGTTTGTACAATTTTTAAATGTACAGCAGACTATGTCGATGAAGGTTCCGTTTGGCATTGCTCAAATGGGGCGTAGTTTTCGCAATGAAATAACGGTTGAACATTTTATTTTTCGTTCAATTGAATTTGAACAAATGGAAATGGAATACTTTGTCGAACCAGGTACTCAAGCTGATTGGCTTGAATATTGGCGAGTGCAGCGTCTTAATTGGTGGAAACGCTATGCCAATGATAAAAACAAGTTTCGTACCCGGGCGCACGAAGGTAATGAATTGGCTCATTATGCTGATGCTTGCTACGATATCGAATATGAATATCCCTGGGGTTGGGGTGAACTTGAGGGTGTAGCTAGCCGCACAGATTATGATCTGAAAAAACACCAAGAATTTTCTGGAGCAAAACTTAGTTATTTTGATCAACAAAAGACCGATCCGGTAACGGGTAAAAATGGATGGCGTTATGTGCCATATGTTATCGAACCCGCAGCAGGTGCTACACGTGCAGTGTTGGTTTATTTATTAGATGCGTATCAAGTTGAGCCAGTACCTGGTGGTAAGGGCGAGGATTCTACGAGGGTAGTACTACGTTTACATCCACGTTTGGCTCCGATCAAAGCAGCAGTTTTGCCACTAGTAAAAAAGGATGGTTTACCAGAGATAGCTCGTGATTTGGTGTCGCGCTTTTTTAAAGCGGGGATAAATGCAAAATATGATGAACAGCATGCTATCGGCAAACGCTATCGTCGCCACGATGAAGCTGGTACGCCATATTGTATCACCATTGATGGCGATACTAAAACCGAAGCTTCTGTAACTATTCGTGATCGCGATACTATGAAACAAGAACGTATTCCTTTAGATTCTGTTCTTGAGATAGTGCAAAAACGATTGGTTGAAGCTTAGAGCATCTTCGGCTACGGTCTGTCGTGTCTAAAGCTACGCTCACTTCAAAAGGAAACTACTCTAAGGTTTTTTTAGATGTCTCGGTTGTAAATGCTCAGCCGCTTCTTTTATTAATTGTTTATTATTAAATTTTTTTGCGGCCCAAGCAATTTCTTGCCAGACTTCATCAGAGTCACTGATTTTTTCTGCAAGCTTAACTAAAGTTGTAAGAGCTTTACTATCTCCTTTGCGAATAGCTAATTGTGTTTGGCGAAAACGCACATAAGGATGCTCTGGTGAAGTCGCGCTGACTTTATCTATTAAAACTGCCGCTTCTTTAATTTGATTTAGTGCTAACAATGCCCCAGCAGCTCCTAACAAGATAGCCCCATCGTCGCTGTGTATACTTAGTAGTAATTGGTAATCGTTAAGTGCACCTTTGGCATCTTTAGATAATAGTCGTATACGTGCTCGAGTTTTTAGAGCACGGCTATATTTAGGGTTAATTTCTAAGGCTCGATTCAAATATAATAAGGCACTATCTAATTGACCCAGACCAGCTTTTGTCTGCGCTAATAAATGTAAAGCTTCTACATTTTTTGGTTCAGCTTTTACGACTTGTTCAAGTTGAGCATCTGCTTTGTTAAATTCACGATTACGCAGCAAAGCATACCCGAGATTTTGACGTATGTTATGCTCGTTTGGCTCTAAATTAAGCGCGTTTTGCAGATTCGAAATTGCTTCTGGATATTTTTTTAGTATTAACCAGGTAAGCCCAAGCTGATGTATTAATTCAACATCGTGAGGATTATTACTTAGCCAGTCTTGATATACGCCAATGGCCTCATCGTAGTTTTTTGTTACATCATAAATGCTTGATAATTCAACAAATAGTTCCCGATCATAGCTGCCTAGCGATCGAGCTTGTTCATATTTTAGAAGGGCTTGCTGATTTTCATTTTGGCTAGCCAGCGCTCGCCCCCAAACGATAAAGGCTTCAGGTCGGTTGGGGTTACTATTAACCGCAGTAGCTGCAAATTCAATAGCTCGTTGTAGTTGTCCCATTCTGATGAATGAATTTGCTCTTGCTACTAGGCGATCGTAATCAGACTCATTGGCATAGCTTGGTAGGTTAAAGGCGAACACAGCAAAAAATAGGAAGAATTTCATGGCCATCGCAACTTATGTCCTGCTAATAAGCAAGTGCAATGTCTTTATCACTTGAATTATTGCTATGCAAAGCATGATTTAGACTTGCTGGCTATCTTTTTTTTAACTAAAGGCGTGAAAACTCTTGACTTTTAACGTCTTTAACCGTTTTCTCTCGCGACCATGTTCGAGTCTTTATTAGGTATTTTTTCTACAGACCTTGCTATTGACCTAGGGACGGCTAATACCCTCGTCTACGTACGCCGACAGGGTATTGTACTAAATGAGCCTTCGGTAGTGGCGATATCAAAATCTGGTGCTTCTCAACGTATTCTCGCTGTGGGCGTTGAAGCCAAACGTATGCTAGGCAAAACGCCTGGTAATATTGTTGCTATTCGCCCTATGCGTGACGGGGTAATAGCTGATTTTACTATTACTGAAGCAATGCTTAAGTATTTTATTAATAAAATTCATAATCGGCGACATTTTGTACGCTCACGACTGATTATTTCAGTTCCGGCAGGCATTACTAATGTTGAGCGTAAAGCAGTACGTGAAGCTGCAGAAAATGCCGGAGTTCGTGAGGTTTATCTAATTGAACAACCAATGGCGGCTGCAATTGGCGCTGGTTTACCGGTGCGTGAAGCTCGCGGCAATATGATTGTTGATATTGGGGGTGGCACTACTGATGTTGCCGTAGTTTCAATGTCAGGTATGGTTACTAATTATAATTTAAAGGTAGCTGGCGATAAATTCGATGAGGCTATTGTTAGTTATGTACGTCGTCATCATAACATGATGATTGGTGAGCGTACTGCTGAAGATATTAAAATTCGTGTTGGCAGCGTATGGCCTTCACCAGATGGTAGTGAGCCGACCCCTATTGATATGAAAGGGCGTGATTTAATTAGTGGTGTACCAAAATCTATTGAAGTTACTAGTGCTGAGATGCGTGAAGCATTAGCTGATTGTACTCGTGCAGTTCTCGAAGCCGTCAAAGCTACACTTGAAAAAACTCCGCCCGAACTTGCAGGTGATATTTCTGAGCGAGGTATTGTATTAGCAGGTGGTGGCGCACTGCTGCGTGGTTTGGATACTATGCTTCGTGAAGAATTAGGTATTCCAGTTTTTATTGCAGATGAACCCTTATTGGCTGTTGCTAAGGGTGCTGGTATGGTGCTTGAAGATGTGACAGGCTATAAACAACTACTTATTAATTAGCCCTAATGCAACGTTAATTAAAAGTGGACAACAGATTACGGCTTGTAGTTAGCAGCGAGCAAGCAGGTATGCGGCTCGATCAATTAGTAGCACAAACGGCAAAGGTGTCTCGTCGGGTTGCAAGGATATGGATATCAACCAAGCGAGTTTTTATCGGTGGGAAAACCGTACGCATACTAACCAAGCCAGTTAAATTGGGTGCATTAGTTGAAGTTGTTTTTGACAATTCGCAAGCAGATAAATTAGTTTCATCTGCAATGGTTAAAAAACAAAGTTTGCCACAAGAACAAAAAAATAATCATGTATTAAGACAACAAGCAGCAGTTTTATATATCGATCGTTATTTAATAGTTTTTGATAAACCAGCAGGATTACTTACCGAACATGACCGTTTCGGTAGCCCATCGTTAGAAACTCTGGCGCCGTTGGTATTAGCTGATGCCGGTGAACAAGGCAGACGAACAAAGATTTGGCTGGTTCATCGACTTGATGCTGGTACTAGTGGTGTTGTAATCGTTGCCCGAACCTCGCTAGCTGCTAGTCGTTTAAATGAAGCATTTCGTAGTGGTGAAATTAGCAAAACGTATTTAGCTTTATGTCAAGGTACATTTACCGATAAGCAGATGGCAGATTATCCGATTGCCAGAGCGGCTCGTACTCGCCATACAGTTAGTATAAATGGCAAACCAGCAAGAACAGAATTATGTGGTATGGCTTCAAATAGTGAGGCTAGTTTAGTGCAAGCATCGCCTTTAACTGGCCGTACTCATCAGATACGTGTGCACCTTTCGCATCTTGGCCATCCGTTGTTGGGAGATAGTCTTTATGGCGGTCCGATGTATACAGAAGGCAGTGAGCCTATTGCTATTGCTCGACCAATGTTACATGCAGAACGAATAGAATTTAATCATCCAATTACCAGAGTAAAAATGATGATCAATGCTCCAATACCTGATGATTTTAAACAATTAAGCAAGTATCTAAAACTAACTTTGGGGAATTAACTTATCATGTATTTTAAAAATGCTAATCAGGGCACTGTCAGGTCAGAGAGTAAGCTAGTTTCAGAAATGAAACTGTTAGAGAAAAAAGCTAGGGCCGAAGCAAAGTCCGTCGCCAACCAATCTAAGAGTACTATAACTATTACAGCAAAAAATGCTGATCGTTTTGCTTTATACGAAAAAGCGGTGCAAGCGCCTAAAGCTGAAATTCACTTTATCAATCGTATTTTTCGTAAAACTAATGCCCACATTCCATTAATATTACGAGAAGATTTTTGTGGTACAGCATTGCTATGTAGTGAATGGGTGAAAAGTCGTTCTGACCGACGTGCAATCGGACGTGATCTTGATAAACCAACGCTTGATTACGGCAAGCGTACCCATCTTGCCAAGTTATCGAATGACGCCGCTGCAAGAGTGCGTTTAACTTGTTGCAACGTTTTAGCAAAAGCCGAAGTAACCGTTGATGTTGTAGCTGCTTTTAATTTTTCATATTGTGTTTTTAAGAAGCGTTCGGTGATGTTGCAATATTTTAAACAAACACGATTAGCATTAAAAAAGGGTGGGGCTTTTGTTCTTGATATTTATGGGGGCACTGATTCGCATAAAAAACTCATAGAAACCAAGCGTATAAAAGGTGCGACTTATGTGTGGGATCAACGTGTATATGACGCCATAAGTGGGGAAGCATTACGCTATATTCATTTTCGTTTCAAAGACGGTTCTGAAATCAAACGTGTATTTACTTATGACTGGCGTATTTGGTCGCTGCCAGAACTCAAAGACCTTCTAAAAGAAGCTGGTTTTAGTCAAATTGATGTGTATTGGGAGGGCTCAGATGCCAAAGGTGGCGGTAATGGTATTTTTAAAAAGGTGAACAAAGCTGCCAATGAGCAAGCTTGGATTGCCTATATAGTTGCATGGTGGTGAAATAATTTGCAGGCTAATAGTATTTCTATTTACAGCAAACCCAAAATAAGCTCAGCGTTGCGTTTTGCTGCGCCACGAATTTTTGAAACCTGAGTGCGAGCCAATTCGCCTAGTTCATTGCGATAACTTTCACGTTCGATTAAATCAGATAAGATACGTGTTAATTGTTTACTGCTAGCTACCTGCAAACCGCCTCTACCTAGCAATGCTTGAACGGCATCGGTAAAATTTTCCATATGTGGTCCAAATATAACCGGTTTGCCGCAAGCAGCAGGCTCAAGAATATTTTGGCCGCCGCGGGTAATAAAACTTCCACCAACAAAAACACTATCAGCCAAACTGTAGCAGGCTACCAATTCTCCTATCGTATCAATAACTACTACATCACTTGAAACTGCAGGTGTTGATGAGTGAGTGCGAGCCTTTAAGTTTCGACGTTGGGCTAGTGAGATTATACGACTAGCTCGTTCAGTATAACGAGGCGCAATAACTAATTTAAGTAAAGGATGATTTTTACGTAGGGTAACATAGACATCTAGCAATAATTCTTCTTCACCTTCATGGGTGCTGCCTGCTACCCAGATATGTGATTTTTCAGGAAAGGCTAGAGCTTTTTCTAATTCTTGAAGTTGGTTGGCCGAGACTTCTATTACCAGGTTATCAAATTTTGTATTGCCAGTAATAACTATACGATTTACAGCAACTCCTAACCTTTGGGCACGCTCAGCTTCATATTCATCGCGCATTAATAATAAATCAAAGCGTTCAAGTAAGTTGCCAACTAAGGCAAAGAGTATGCGATAATTTGAGATACGCTCAGCAGAAAATCGGCCATTGTGTAATACTAAGCGAGTACCAGCGCGATGTGCGCTATCAATTAATTCAGGCCATAGTTCTGTATACTCTAAAACTAAAACGTTAGGTTGTAGTTTGTTAATGGTTCGTTTAACCGGACCCATTAAATCGTAGGGTGCGTAAGTAATAGTCGAAAAAACCTGGCCGAGTTTTGCTGCCATAGCATGGCCACTGTTTGTAATAGTAGTTAGCGCAATATTTACTTGTGGCTGCAATTGTCGTAATTCAAGCGCTAAAGGTTTAAGGGCAAGTATGTCACCGGCTGAAGCCCCATGTAGCCATATGCGCGGTCCCTTAGTGAAATTCGGCCATGAAGCAGGATGTAGGCCAAGGCGACGTTTTATACCTGAGCGCAACTTGGGATGAGCAAATAATAACGGCCAAGCAAAACAAAAAAGTGAATAAGCTATTAAACGACGTATAAACCGCATTGTTCGCTTGTACGCCTATAATGCTACGAAGGTCTATAAGCAATTTTGATCAATTCGATCAGATCCTCATAGTTGATAGCTAACTATAAGCAAGATATCGCGTAGCTTATTGGGATCGAATAATGTACCGCTGCCCGAAGCTGCAGCGAGATTGCCGGCGTCACTGGCGATGATACTGTGCTGCTGCTTTAGACCAGCAGATAACGCGGTGCCTAATGTTGCTGTAGGCAGACCTCCCAATGGATCACCCGGGCTTGGTGGGCTTGTAGGATCTGAGAAACCGGTGACGGCTGTGCCATTCATCGTGAGCGACACAGAGCCGATAGGGCTACGCTCAGTGACTACAAGCACCATCGTGGCGCTAGTTGCACGCAGGGCCTGACCTTGCAAGAACAATGGGAAATGCCGCTCACCAATATCTATAGTCACCGGTGTGCCGGCTGCAGCTTGCACAAGCCGATTAAAGGCACTCGAGAATTCCTGTCGTAAGCTGAGTACCCGCGTCAATGTATTGTTGCTGAGGAAATTCAGTAAGCTTCCTTCGAGCATAGCATTTTGTGACTCGACCTGCTGTCGCAAGATGCCATCTTCTTCGGTCGTGTAGCTGATATTGAGTATGACATCATTGATGCTCTGATAGTCAAACGGCCGGAAATGTGCCGGTAGCTCCAGACGCCACTGACTTACCGCACCGGCACCCTCAAACGGCATATACCGCTCGTCACGGAAGTTAAGCTCGAAGACACCTGCATCACCCTGAGCCGTACTAGTGGCCATTGAGGTTGTCCGGTTCGGCGGTACCTCGAATAGATTTGCGGCTCCGAGAGTTGCATCGCGGCGAATAAAGCTTCTAAGCAGCGTCAACTTAGTGCTTACATTGGTATAAGGCCCGGTGATACAAGGTATAGTCAGACGCACGCCACGAATGCGACGACGGTAGTGACCCGGATAGAAAAGGTCAAAGTAGAACTCGGGCAGCATAAACTCACAACTGCCCAGCTCCTTTAAATTAATGAGCGCTTGCGGGTCAATCTGCGCGAGGGAGAAGCTCTGATTAACCTCGCATTGGCGGGGATTGGTTTCGATGAACTTCCTTTCCATGTTGTGCAGCGCCAACATAAGCCGCTCGCCGGCTAACAAGCCCGAGTGTGATGCGTCCCACTCGCCGCCGACCAAGACATTGCTATCCGCCGGTCGCTCAAAGCGATAGGCCTGCTCGGCTAATTTGGCCATGGCCAGGGCATTATTGTAGGCCTCGCGGAATAGTTGTTTTAGAATTCGCGATAAATGGGTATAAAGCCCGAGGTTTGAGAATTTATCTTTATAAAATTCCATTACCTCATTGTGTTGCGCAATGGCCTTTTCGTGCAGCGTAAGTGCACGGGTGACAATCTCTTTGCGTAGCAAAGAAACCTCAAGCTCTTTATTAATGACTTTAATATCATGCTCTGCCGTCTTCTTTTGATACTTCCAACCTTCCTCGCGTCGCTCGAACCCGGCGACAATTCCAGATATTAAGGCGACACTATCACCTACATCAGCCAGCCTATTCATGACTTTCGACCAGGCGGTGGAGCTCATACCAACCTCGAGGCCGCCGTATTTCATGGCAAACGGTGATCCTGCTTGCGGAATTAAATGCGCTATCCCTGCTACGGTATCGGTTATGGATGCAGCAGTTTTTAACACTGACGCGGTAATTCGTGCCGCCGTCTGTGTGATTTCAGCCGCGCTAAGGCCAGAGGAGATAAGCTCATCGTAGTAATCATGACGATATTGTGCACCAGCCAGACGTCGGTTGATGATCTCGATACTATCCTCGGCAATTGTAAGCTCGTTTTTCTTCACTTCGGTCGTTAACGCCAGAATATTTTTCTGATGCACGTTGCGCAGCTTGGTTAATTCTTCAGCGTCGTGTTTCTCAATAGCTGATAAAAGCGCTCCGCCGAAACTTTGTACGATTGCCGTGTAGCCCTTCGCCTTATCAATAAGATAACGGAAGCGGTATGGCGGTAGGTTTCCTCCTGCAGCAGTAAGTATGTCCTCGAGGCCTAATCCTGCAGCCTTGCCACCTACAAGCAGGCCGGGATCGATCGGCGGCGCAAATAACGGCAATTGGCGCACGACACCTTCTATATCCATGCAATGTCGCAACTTAAACAATCTATCGGCAACACGATCCCAATATCCCAACATGTGCTCATTACCCGGAACGCAAAAGATGGGGTTGATTTGTCTAACAAACGTGTGGCCCCAATCGAAAATCGAGCCAATACCCGGATGTAGAATGTCACGGGCCCAATCGGCAACTGTGACATCTCTTGCAATATCCGTATTTGTAATCGCTATAGTATCGGCGTTGGTTGTGGCTCGCACCGCAGTATCTTTGATGCTTGCCGGAATAGAGGCCATCAGCATCTGAGCTTTATTGGGGGTGGGGGCGGCAAGCACCTCTACTGCTGTCGCGTTTGCCTCCATAGGCGCGGCTTTAGCATACAATATAGATGTCTCTCGTGCTGCGCGCTTATCCGATAGCATAACCATTTGATCTACAGTTTTCGCAAAGGATGCTGCGCGCGAGTGACTTGCTATTATCGACTCCATTTCCATCAAAAACTCAGAGCCGTCACTTAAGGCGTCGCGTATCTTCGGAAAGACTTTGGGGCTGAGTGCGCCTTCACCGCAGTCACCGACTAAGACCGGTCGCTCACCTAAAATATCTTGCGCAGTTACATACTTGAGCGTGGCCTCACGCAGATACTCGGGGTTAAGCTGAGAAAAGGCCTGAATGAATAAATGATCGCCCCAGTCAAGCAGATTATCTACGTACTTCATAATAATTGTTTTTTGATAAGCGCTAAGACGTAATCGCGCGATCGCATGTGGATTGAAGGGGTCGCGCCGATACTCTTCTATTGCCGCGGCATTGGTAAGCTGTGCTCTTAATGACTCGAGCCCCAGCCCGCGAAACTCGCGATAGCGCCAGGCGCGGTCCAGCTCGCGCCGCTGCCGCTCTTTTGCAGAAAGACCGGGTGGTAGTCCGGTGATCGTTTCTGCTGCCGTGGGGTCGAAAATATTGTGGTACCACTGTTGTGCTTCTTCGTATTTACCCTGGCTATTAAGGTGATTAGCGATCAGAAACGGGATGTGGAAGAATATCTCGCGTAAGTATACCCCCATTGGTCCGCTAAAATCGAGGTCACCTGTATGCGTGGCATTGTGTACCCTGGAATTAACCAGCGTCAGATCTATGCTGTGCTCGCTAAGATCAAGCTGGGTTTGAGTCGCTAGTAACTCTTCGAGTCCGTGATTAAATAAAATATCGGCGATATCTTCACTTATGCTCGTATTGAGCCGACGCAGGTGATATTTACTGTCGCTTCTGACGTCCTCTTGCAAATAGAAGGCATCACTACTGGTCTGAATAATAACGTCACCGACCGAGCCGTTGACTACATCAAGGGTGGTGCTGATAGGAACGGTGGCGACTTGGCTGCCATGAAACATATCTTTTAGATAGTCAGTGATCATTTCATGCCACTGTGGCCCTGTCCATGTACCCGGTTGGCTACCTGCAAGCGGAAAAGCAAGCGATGTCTCGTATTGCGTGACACGAGCTTCGTCGAGCAACAGCGACGCGTACGTATACGTATCAAAGCAGGGGAGCTTGGGTGTCATAGTATAAAGCGATCGCTGGTTAGTCGTAGCTCTTGACCACACCAAGCGCGAGGGCAATAGAGCGGTGAGATCAAACTTACCCCCGCTAAATATCCATATCAGTATAAATATCGCCGGATTAAGCCATGACACGCCATAGTCGACCGGATCTTCAAGCTCAAAGCGAGGACCGATACACAAGCGATACAAGTCAACGGATGACCACAATTGGAAATCTAGTCCGCGCAGAAATAGCTGTTTACCGCTGGCGGGGTAAAGTTGGTTCCACCGGAAACCTCTAAGGGTATAGTCCTCTTTGGGAACCTCGTGGGGCCTGTCGTCATAAAGCGGCTCGAAGTTGCCGAACAAAGGGATGCCGAAAAGATTTGTGCTGCCGAAGTCCTTAGAAACAATGGGGTCGAGGATAACACCATTGTCTTGGTATGACTGGGGAAAAACCGCAGGCCCGAATGGGCTTTCTTCGAGGGCAATGTTTTGCGGTGTGGTCCAGCTACCATCGATATTGCGACGGCTGAATTCTACAAAGGCGCGGTGTTGATAGCCCACAAATTGGTTTCCACTGTCCACGAGCTTATTTAATGATCTTGTGACATAGCGGATCCAGAAGATATAAAGCTGGCCGTTGTGTACTTGGGGGGAAACTTTGCGGACCGGTATTTGGATATCCAGTTTAACCCATGGGCTATAATGCGTTGCGCGGCTGTCGCTGGTTGCACCATAGTGCGCATTTTCAATGCGGCGATAATAATACACAGGCGGACCATCGGTAGTTACTCCAAACAAGTGCAGGGCATCACTCTGCTTGTCTTCATCTTTCTCGTGATATGAGCCGGCAATGGTAAGATGAGAAAGCTCGGCAAATCCCCGTAAGTATCTACCGTAAGCTTCGAGTATAGCTTCATTAGTTACTTCTTTAGCCAGGAGATCTTCTTCCAGCGCTTTAAAAAGCGGTGTTTTATTATCGCGCAGCTCGGGCTCAATATAGTTTTCGGGATAAAGAAAGATCTTACGATTAGCCTCCCACACCCGGTAGTTTTTACGCCATGACCATTCATCGGTGGGGATACTTTCAGGCAATACGTGCACCGGATTGCTGTGACCAGGCGGCGTTTCTTCGAAATTCATCAGACAGCGGTGCACATATAGCTGAACGCTATCGATAGCACTGGCAACGCGCGACGTACGGACGCAACCCTCAAGCTCTACGTCGAGTAAAAAGTAGTGGTAGAGGTCGGAGACTTCGTCAAACTCAGGAGCGCCGGAGTGCACTAGATACGCAAGCAAACCATCACGGCGGCGAGACAACAGTCGATCGCGAAACGGCTCGATTTTTTTCTGCCATTCGTCTTCATTTTCGTACTTGGCGCGGAATGCTGTCTCAAGCGCATTACTTGCTGTCGCTAGATCGTCATAACTGACAGACTGGACGAGCTTGAGGGCAACACCACCGAGGCCCACATGCTGTGCCAATGTCACTGCGTCGAGCATTTCTTGCAGCGCTTCGAAGGGAGTCAAGCTAAGAGTTATTTGGCTGTGAATAGACTGCAAAAGCCCCACATCACATTTAAGCGCGGCTGCTAATTCTTCTTGATTAGCATTGTTAAAATGCGCGGTCGCAGAGAAAGCTTGAAGTATGGCCGGTAAATCGGGTGCGGCTTCGCTTCGCGAGATCCAAGGTGTAACGAGCTTGCGGAATAACTCAATACGCCGAATAACAGAGGTGGAAATTGTGCCAAAATCACTAATGCCGAACAAAGCGGCCTGCGCACGCACAAATTCGAGGGTGTTTTCGTCAAACACTGATGTTTCGGCAAAAAGTATGGTGAGCGGCTTAAGAGCTGCAAGCAACTCGACGATGTGCTGCGGCGGAGTTACGTCTTCACGTAGCTCACGAAAATAGGCATCGTCATTGAGGTCGACACCAAGCATGGCAATTAAGCTTGTTGCCGTTGCCGGTGGGGTATTGAGCTTTGCCGGTAGCAACGACAACAAAATGGCCTCACTGTGATAAGCTTTTACCAAGTCTAACAGGTCGTCTGCCAGGGCCGGATCAACAGCCGGGGGTAGCGTAAGAGCTGCATTAGGGTCAAACCCACTCGCCAAGCAATAGCTGCCCTCAGTGTCAATTGCTTCGAATGCGATTGGGTTTAAGGCAATGATAGCCCGCGATTGCTCTTCGGTGATCGCAGCACCAGTAGCACCTGGAGCTGTGGTAGATAAAAATGCAAAGACGGTATCGGCGAAAATCAGCAAACCGCCTTCTTGCGTTTGTGTTACCAGCTCTTGCGCCAAAGCTTGTGGGCGTGTTGCTGCCGGCTGCATAGCAATGACCGCGGTGAGTGCCGGCGTCGTGGGCTGTACTATCGTGGCAAGCTCAGCAATACTCCAAGCAGTAGTTTTCCACCATGCATGTAGATCTATTAGGGCCTGTAAGTTGTCGAGGTTTTCTATGTGCGCGGAGGCGATTTCAGGAGCAAGTGCTGTAAGCGCAAACAGCTCGGGAATGCTTACTCTCAATAACTTGGCAAGACGCGCGTGCCTATATAAAAGTGAAAGATTGTTATGGCTTAATGCGAATTTTTTATCGTTGTCATCGCTCGAGCTCAAATCAATGCCTAAAGCCTCGGCAAGCCCGGTTATAAGCTGTAACAATTGGTCTTCATCAACTCCCAAGCCGGCACGTAGTCGGTGGAGATTGGGGTCAACATCGGTTGGTGCTACAGCGCATAATGCGGGATGCAGGAATGTAGCTCCTGCCTGTGGTAGCGTGCCGCCCTCTTCTATAAAGCGCTCTTGATTGAAGAGCCGATCGAATAGAGGTGTTGTTAGACGGGCTACCAGTGACAAAGGTTGTGGATATGCAAAAGGTGCGTTGTCATCAGTGCTGCTCGTAGTCGCTGGTATTTCGCGAAGAACCGGCTGTCTTGGTAGCAGCGACCATAGTGCGGTGAGCTCTTCGACACTGATATTTTGGGTTGCCTGCAGACGGTGCACATGTGCTACTGCGCGCACGGTTATTGTAGTGATTCCTGAGCCAATTCCCGCCTTATCGATATGAGATAGAACGAGGTCGAGCTCGCCCATACGCCATCCGGTGGCACGCCACAGCCGTATAAACCGGTGCATGCGATCAAGCGCGCCACGCGTCAGGCTCTGCACATATTCGATATCGTTCTGAATACTCTCAGAGCTGCGTTTCTCACCACGAATTCTGATGACCGGTCCGCTGGCAATAACAAACTTAGTGAGAATTAGCTCACCAAGCTCGTTACGGTTAATACCCATTGGTTTAAGCAGTGTTTGCGCATCAAGCTTAGTAATAGTGCCTGCTGACTCAGTAAAGGCGATGCCGTACACATTGCGCAGAAAGCTAAGGTTTGAGTTTTCTTGAGTAATGAGCTCGTAATCTTTTGGCGGCAGCGATAAGCGCAAGCGCGCTAAGGCGTCGCCGGTAGCATTGCCGGCTTCTGCTAAATCGCCGAGGTTTCGTTGGAAGTGATCTAAATATACAAGCAGTTGCTCGAAGGGTAAGTGTAAAGGTTGCTTGAAGCTATCTACTTTAGTCGTCAGAGTATCCTTATAAACCTTGGTTGCGACGGCAGATCTATCCGCGTAGCTGCCGGTATAGCCGGCATCCCTGGCGACGGCGTTCTCCAAGACTTCATTGATGATGGTCAAATAGGGAATAGGCTTGTTCGTATTCTCGCAGGTAAGCTCTAACGTCCACAGATCAGGCCGTCGTATTTTAAGATTGAGAGCATGGGTTGGTTTGGAGGCGAAAAACTTTTGCGTGATATTGTCGTCGACAAAGCACATAAGGTCGACAAAGTATGCTGCAGGGCTGAGAATAGATTGGCAGTGTTTGCAGTTGCAGTAGCTTTGATTGCCGAAAAAATCTGCGAAGCCTGGGATCTCTTTTAAGTAGCCCGCGATCTCAGTGCTGATATTGCCGACTGCAGTATCGGAAAAACCACCATTAATAACGTCGATAACCGTGCCGGCGTGACCGATGATTCCGGTGGCTATGGATTTAGCTTTACCGCGATAATTAGTTGCTGCGGCGAGCGCCAGGCCCGTACGCGCTGCAATAGTTTCCGGATTGCTTATTGCCAGAGAAAAAGCTGATGCATAGCCGCCTACTACTAGGGACTCTGCGTCTATGATGTCATTAGTTACCGCCTGAGCCCGTTGGTAGGTGCGTGCAGTAGCAAGCACCATGGCCTTGTCAGTATCCGATGCACCCGCGGCAAAGGTAAGCCCGCTAATTTCGTCGCTGCGAGTCGTAAGATCGACGCCAAGTACATCTTCATTATCCGCAAAAAAACGATTGACGAGCTCGATACGACGACTTACTTCGCGGTCGCGCTCGTTATGTGACAGTGACATATCATCAAGGAGTCTGGCCAAGCGCATTCCGGCATAGCGGTTAGCGAGGCGTACGACGGCAAGGTATTTATTTTCAAGCTGCTTAAGCTCGGATGCAGCAACACCCTCGGTTTTTAACACGCTAAAATTTTGCGTGCCCACCAACGCGAGGCCCGGGTTGAGTTCGCGCAGAGCTTCAAGCCCGGAGTTGTATTTGAGTGTTTCAGTAACTTTAACCTTGGTTAAGGCACTCGCTATAGTATCGGTGGGAAATAGCTTCTTTGTCTTTTTTTCGAGGAGATCCGCATAGGCTTCAACAGAGATATTACCGGGTGGCTGGGTCTTGCTGTCCTTGATGATCTTGATCCACGCAGCTTTATCGTTATTAACGAGCGTGCGGACGTTACCACCGATTGCTTTATGAGCAGCTTCGACAAGCTCGGGCCGCTCGTCGAGTAAGTTATATAACGATGCCGCCTGCCCAGTTACTACAGCATCGGATTTTTTAAGCTTGTTTTCTGCGACCAATGCTGCAAGCTTTTCGTTAGTAATGTCAGAAACTTTGTTTATCTCTGCAGTCAGTATTTTTGCCGTGTTCTCGTTAATACCTACTGCATCACCGAGGCGATAAAGACGCGCAAGGTCGAGGTCACGACGAAATTCCGGATGAAACGCTAACGGTATATCGAGCCCCAGGGCTTCGGCCAGGGTGGCATCGGGTTTTTCGCCGACCGTGGCAGTTTTTGTCGTGGCTTTGGTGAAGGCATCTAGCTCACGCTTGAGCTCAGCATCAGTAGCAAGCTTGCGGTCCTTTTTAACAACCTCGCTTACTGCTGCCAGCGTTGCTTCGCGCAACTTGGTTGTCTCCACGGCGCGGCTTACAGGTATTTTGATTTTGTCAATTACTGCACGCAGCTTATCAGAGCCCGTTGCTAGGCGGGCTTTAGCCGGGTGCGCGTTCAAAAATTGCTCAGGCCGATTAACCGTTTATAGTTAGTTGAAATATCAAGATAATTTACAAAAAGTACACGTA